>NZ_MWQJ01000011.1:0-132809 GCF_002210405.1 Fibrobacter sp. UWB3 | reverse complement strand
GAAATCCGCCTCGGCGAAAAGATCCGCGGATTCGTCAAACTCAGCGAAGTCGGGATTGTGAAGTAATGCGGCTCAGCCGCAGTAGGCAGAACTTAGATTACAGCAAAGAATCGCTATACCATTCTCCAAAGTTTTTCACAGACGGAGTGTGACGGCCATTATCTTCACATTTCCATATTTCACTTTGAATAACTTCGCGCGTAATAGGAATATCTTCCTTTTGAACAAAGCCCTCTAAATCAGCAACCAAATACATAACCTGAGGTCCCCATGTTTCAAGAATACAATTTCCACCGGGGTGCACTACATTAATATAAATTTCATCAGCAGCAAATTTGCTTAATACCGCAAATGTTGGATTTTCGCCCATTTCCACAATAACAGCGTAGAATTTCATGTTTCCCATTTCTGACGCAAACTTTTTACTTAACAAAGGCGCAGTCTTGGGGAAACATTCCGCAATATTCTCTTCGGAAATAGATTTCAATGGAACTAGCAGTTCGTATTCGCCAACATAAGAAAACATGCTTTCTTCACATTTACTAGAAAAACCATACGCATTTATCGCTAACACATGGCTATCAAAACTTACGGAACTTTCGCCAGGCGCGGCAAACTGAGATATGTATTTTGAAAATGTAGGTTGATCCGTTTCCACAGATGAAGAACTTGCATTCTCCGATGAAGACGATGCAGCATCAACAGACGAAGAAGAGACTTCATCAGATGACGAACTAACGGGAATATCGGTTTCAGAATAAGGGACGTCAGATGAAGAACTCATCAGCGAACTAGAAGAAACGTTTGTGGGAGCCGGAGCAAAATTTACGCTAGAATCTCCGTCATCGGAGCATGCGCAAAACATCAATGAAGTAATCAAAGAGACTATAGATAATCTTTTCATAAACACATTTCTCTCTCCAGAAAATGTTTATAACCTTTTATAAATATAAATAAACAAGCTTTGAAGTCATCGGCGAACAAGGTAACTTTGCCGAAATCCGCCTCGGCGAAAAGATCCGCGGATTCGTCAAACTCAGCGAAGTCGGGATTGTGAAGTAATTAAAGATTTCAATTACACAATCTGGCCGCCGCCGAGGACCATGTCACCATCGTAAAAGACGGCACATTGGCCTGGAGTCACAGCAAAGAGCGGTTCGTCAAAGACGGCGACCGCCTTGTTCGTATCGACGACGGTAACTTCGCAGCCAACCGCCCGCTGGCGGTAACGCACCATGCCTTCGGCGCGGAACGTCGTCCCGATCTCCCGCGCACCGCCGTGCCATTCACAGTTCATCAAGTCAACACGGTCAAAGCAGACCGACGACTTGTCGCCCGTCACCAGAATATCGCCCGTTTCGGGGTCCACATGCTTCACGAACGCAGGCACGCCAATCGCCACGCCCAGGCCTTTGCGCTGACCGACCGTGTACTTATGGAACCCTTCGTGCGTATTCCACACTTTGCCCTTCTCATCCACGAAGCGGCCCGGGCGCGTCATCTCGCCAAAGCGGTCCTTCAAAAATTCAGTATACTGCGAACCGTAAATATCAAAGCAAATGTCCTGGCTATCGCCCGTCTTGGCGTTCACAAAGCCGTTCTGTTCGGCGATTTCGCGGACTTCGCTTTTCACGTACGTTCCAAGCGGCGTAAGCACATGATTGCGACGTTCATCGGGAACCCAAAACAAAAAGTAGCTCTGGTCCTTGCCCGGATCGCGACCACGCAAAAGCCTGCGCACGCCATTCACTTCTTCGATACGCACGTAATGCCCTGTCGCCAAGAATTCGGCGCCGAGCGATTTCGCGTAATCCATCATCCAGCCGAACTTGATAAAGCGATTGCAATAGCAGCAAGGATTCGGCGTACGCGCATGCGAAAAGTCCGCATGGCAGCGTTTCAAGACTTCACCGGTAAATGCGTCAGAGCAGTTTGCCACATGATGCTCGATGCCAAGCTTTTCAGCAATCATCTTCGCACGTACTACACTCGGGTCGTTTTCGGCATCGAAGGCGCCATCGACATCTGGCAAAACGCGGAGCGTCACGCCCACGACTTCGTAACCCTGCTGTTGCAAAAGAAGAGCGGCAACGGACGAATCCACGCCACCGCTCATGCCAACTGCGACTCTGGTTTTAGACATAGCGCATCCTAATCAAAACGCAACATCAACGCGAGTTCGAACTGGAGAATCTGGCGAATGTGAGCCGTCTCGTCATCCAGCTTTTCGTGAATCTGTCTGTATTCAATATAAGAACTCAGCGAAGCCATCTTGTTGAACTGGTACGATGCACTCGGACGGATAAACCATTCATGCGTTCTCGACGGAACCGTGCGTTCGGTCAACTTCAGCTTCGGCTTGTAAATGGTTCTCTCATCTTCAGGAATTCCTGAATCATAAGACCACTGCTTGAATATGCCATCCGTACCGGACTCCGCATTTCTCATATCGTAGCCATCTTCGTGTTCATATTCCTTGCGGATCGTCTTCTTGAAATCGTAACCGGCAGTAAGCTTCAAGTCAATATCGTTCTTGAGCTTAAAGAACCACTTCCAAAGCTGGAATCCCTTATCGAGCTTAAGCGGATAAGAAATCGAGAAATCATCGCCAATGTTAATTCCAAAGTCATTGTAGAGCGCAATCGGAATCCACGGAGTCTCCAGGAAGTAACGCATCGTATCCACGCAATTTATATCCGTAGACTTGGGCCAGCATGGGCTAGAAACGACTTCTTCCTTCGGGCGGCGATCAGTCGATTCAATCTTCATGCGAACGCTGTTTTCAATGCGCAAATTATTCTGCGTCAGGAACGTCACACGAATAAGCGGGTTGAAGTTCCAGACATAAGCCCACGAATCTTCAGCACTCTGGAACGGGCGTTTCACCACCGTACGAGAATAATCGAAGCGGCTGCTCAAGCTTACACTGCGGAAATTATTCAGCAACGAAATCTTCTGGGAAATGTTCGGAATAGCAATTCCAATGCCAAATCTCGGAAGCAACGTTGTCGTATCAATGTACAGCGGGTATTCACGAGACTGCGAGAATTCTTCCTTCCACTGGAAATCCGTCGTTACAGAGATATCCCAAATCGGCAAGGTGAATCCCGTCGAGATTTGCAACGAACGAGATACGGAATTGCGGAAACTTCCCTGGTAAACTAGCGTATCCACATGCTTATTACGGTACTGAGCAAAGCCCGTAAAGTCATCGCGGTCCGTAAGGCCCATGTTGCCGGTCATAATGTTCCAGAGGCCACGGCTACGATAGCCGTTTCCAAGGCCCAAACCATAGAGATAGTACTGGAACGGAGTCACGCCCTGTTCTTCGTACAACTGAGCAAGCGTAAAGTTTTCACCAATGGTGTTTGTACTTGCATTCCAGTTAAACTTGATTTCGCGCCACTTGAGCTTGTCAAAGAATCCGGCAACGGCATTGCTCTTGCCAAACAAGTTCGCAAGTTCGATAATCTTAAGCGTGGGTGTAAACTCAAATCGGTTCGTCTGCGAGATTGTCCAATAGTTCTTTTCATAGCTATTTGGATCATCGAAACTGAAATCATCCGGGATTGTCTTCTGCTGGTTGAAATCAGACGAGAACTGCATATTGAACGGGATAAACGGAATCAGCTTGGGGTTAAAGTTAATCCTGAACTGCTGATTTCTAGAACGTTCATTGCGGAGAATACCGTAGGCACGGCCATATTCACGATGTCCAACGCTATCGACTTTGTAGAACGAAGTCGTATCGTAGCGGATTTCATAAGTATCCGCATTCTGCATATCGATCGGAAGAGCCTCGCCCTTGGCGTTTGTCTTTGCAATCGTATCTACAGGAATAATGACAAGACTATCGCGAGAGATGTAGACCTTTCTGTCGGAATGATCGTGGTCAAAGATATAGCCGCTAGCAAACAGGCCACCTTCGTCGAACGAGAAGAAGTTTTCCTTCACGAACGCTTCACGGTCGCCACCGCCAAACATGTCACGCCTAATATTGATGGAATAGCTCGTCGAAAGGAAGGAGAGGATATTCCAGCGCATATTCAACTTATGGTTGAGTTCAGCGGTATAGGTCACCACCTTGTCAATTTGCGGTTCCACAAAGTCCGGATCACGGGTCTGGTTCACATAGCGTACATAGTTGAAGTCGAACAACGTCAAGTCAAACGTCTGCGGCCACGGTTCAAATTCCGTCTTGGAAAGGTCCTTGAGCCATGAGTACTTTTCAAGGCTTTCGAACGGCTTGAACTTGAACATGCTAAACGTACCCAGCTTATATTCAAGCACCGTGCGGTAAGAATAAGTGGAGTCGGCAGAAGTTGTGGCACGCCCTTCAGACTGGTGGTAAGAGTAACTGAACGCCGGACGTTCCAAGAATGTCTGCGACAGGAATTCGCCAAGCTTGGATTCGCTAGCCTTGTAATCCTTATGGAAACTGACACTAAAATTCAAGTCCTGTTCATAGGATTCATAGCCCTTAGATTCAGCATTATCCCTCAAGCGGTTTTCTTCGTCATCCGATTCCACGGCAAGTTCACCTTGGAACATATCACCCGTCAAATCGACAAAGCTGCTCTTCTTAAGAATCATGTCATCCGTCGGCTTCATGTACGGACGCTTCGTAGAGCTATGATACCCAAACGACATCGGGATGTGGAATCCAAGCGAATCATCCAGGAACTTGTTGAGAGCAATCGTAATGTCTGCCGAGACATCCAGCTGCGAAGCTGCCGTTGCAAGATCAGGCTTCGGAGAACGTCCAGAATTGGAAAGCGTTGCGAAGTCACCGTCCTGATAGCGGACAGCGCCCGAAAGCGAAATGAAATCGGCGAAATTCACCTGGCCGTTCACACGAGCGGCATAGCCCCATTCCGTATCCATTTCGGAAAGACGCAAGTCATTGATCCAGAATTCACCTTCAAGGTCCTTAGCAGAAGCCGAGGAATCCGCAATAATGACAAATCGAATCCAGTCGACCTTTGTGATGGACGGGTTACCAACCAAGCGAAGGCGTTCTTCTCTCTTGCCCTTGAGGTTTTTCACCACAGGTTCAAGATACGGCGGATGACGGCCACGCTTGAGATCCGAGAAGTCCACGAGGTCCATCGCGAAAGCGTTATCGATCCAGTTCTGTTCATGGCAATCCTGCACTCGGTCTGGAGAACAAGAAGACATATCCAGATTCACCGGACGGAAGCTCCATTCATAATAATCCGTAGAACCGTCCATGGAGCCTTCACCAAACTGCAAGGCAAAACGCACCGGAACAGATTCGGCTTCCGTCTTATAATGGATTTCCATCTTCAAGGACTTATACGTCGAGAAATTCTTCGTATCCGTTTCGAACAGTCGCGTCACACCCACTTCCTGGCCAGGGCTCATATTGTGGTAATTCAATACGAGAGCCGTTTCCTTGAGCGGGGCATTGGAATCTGCATCGCGTTCCGTCACCGTATTCGGAGATTTGTAATACGTCTTTGCATTTTCACGGTTGTTGATGGTCGAGACCTTGAGATAAGTCGTATCGCGAACCGATTCAGAAATATGATTTTCGGCACCGTTCACTTCGACAATCTGAGAATTCTCATTTGTAGACGTGCGATAGAAATCGGCAACCGTATTTTCTTCCCAAGCATTGCCCATAACGCCAAGGCTAACCACTTGCACCTTCGCTTCGGCCACACCCGGATTTAGCTTACCCAACCACATACGGGTAAACTGGGATTCGGCAAGGATTTCCTTATAGCTGCTTCCAGTCGGAGAAACAATCGTATCGTACTGGTTCAAAGGAATGGTCCACTTGCGCCAACCGTTCTTCAATCTTTCGATATAGGGAGAGTTCGTATCGGTGAGGTCAATACGGTAACGGACAAATCGAATATCCCTATCCAGAGAACCGTTCCTGTTAATATCTTCGGTATCGTAAGCACGTTCACCTAAGTTGCCTTCGGTTCCGTTAATGCTCTTGGGAGGATCACTTTCATCATCTAGATCCTTGAAGTCATCACCAGCAATATCGCGGACAGACGGATCGACTGTTCCATTGCCACGTTTCACGAGCGTCGAATCGCAACCGGCCACGCGGCAGTCCCACACGACTCTGCTTTCATCAGTACTAGTTTCACCATCAAGACCACGGTCATGCTGAGCCGTCGTCATGCCAAGCTGGTTTTCACCATTGTACAGACCGTTAGGAGCATAACCGTTAACCGAAATATCTTCGCTGATAAGACCCAAGTCAATGAATATAGAACCAGAATTACCGCGAGCGACAATTTCAAGATTTTTCAATTCGCTCATGTCATGGTAATACGAACTGTTCGCACGCATGATACCGCCCCAGGAATTGCCCATGAGGTTATCATTCGGACGCAAAGTCATCTTGAGCACGGTTAGATGCTGGTTGTCGACATCGGAATTGCCAACGTTGTCGTAAATGTACTTGTAGAGTTCAGTGTTGTTGCTGTGCCAGATAAATTCGCCCTGATGCTTATAGTTCTGGTCTTCGATATAGGTTTCCAGATGCAGGGAATCGCCACCAGGAGGAGACGCCTGATACCAGGAAAGCCTAGACAACGGATACACAAGACCCGTCGAAGTCGATTCGAAGTCTTCAACAAGTGCCGTCTGGTTCTGGCTCGTATTCGCATTATGGCGGCTAGCGGCAAATTCCGCTTCGACACGCCAATTCGAAGGTACGGTCGTATTGATGCCCGGGATTGCATTCACCAAATCCGTAAGGGCCTGCACAGAATCCTGCAAGCGAACGTTAAAGCCCCAAAGGAAGCTGGAATAAGGTTCATTGCCAAGCGTCGGGACTTCGGCAGTCGTACTCTGGCTCTTGTAGAGAGCGGTAATGCCAAACACAGAACCGGCGCCAAAGCCGTACAAATCAAGCGGCAGTTCAGCGCGAGCGCCCAAGAGCAATTTGTTGTCAATTTCAAATAAAGGTTCGCATTCGAACTTAACCTTGATTTCCTTGTTCGGGTCAAGGGCGCGTTCACTCAAAAGTTCAATCTGTCCAAGCTCGTAGTTGACTTCGTAGTCCGTTCCACGGATAAGCGTTGTAGAACCGGCAGTCACCTTTTCAGAACCTGGAGAAATATCCATGCAGTTGCCGCTATTGACAGAATAGCTGGAATTCGGGTCGCGAACACTGAGCATGGAATTACGGCGCTTACCAACAGATTCAAAATAGAAACGGTTCGTATAACGCGAAAGGTTGTAAACCGGGAGCCTATAGAGCTGTTCCATAGCGGACGTCGTATCCAAATTGCGGAACGGTTCCAAGCAGTTTTCCTTGGCGCGGCTTATTTTCTCGGATTCGCTAGCCCCATCATACAGCTCCCAACGCCTACAAGGCAACCACATTTCGCCGGTATAGCTACCCGTAGAATCTTTCGTGAATATTGTAGCGTCGTTTATCAGAGGCGTTCCAGTCGTTGTGTCAGCAAGGCCAAGCGTTTTTAGATAATTGCCCGAAATACCAGACTTGTTCTTCATGCGGAGCACAAAGCTATTCGCGCTAGCATCCGTAATACCGATGGAATAAACGTTACGAAGCATGAGTTTATCAATGTCCGTAAGTTCTCCGAGCGTTGCGTCCCATTGAATAAGGACGGCATCGCCACCATTACGCAAATCTATCCCCTTACGATCTTCATAGCTATAGTTTGCAGCAATAAGCGTATTGCGATTAACGCCATTAATCTTCAGGATACCCGTTTTTTCATCATAGTTGTATTCAGAACGGGGAATTTCCACCATGCGGTCTACAACTTTTGTAATGGGCTTACCCTTTATCGGTGTATAAACGACAGAGACATTCTTGATGACATCGTCAGAAGTATTCAAGGAACTGCGCTTATAAAGCTTCAGGTCTTTCACCTTGTAATTCGAGGTGTGTCCACCATCAATAGCCGCTTTGATATAAGCGTCCCTCGCCTCGTGGTTCAAGAAGTAATAGCGGTACGCAAGGAACTGCTTATCCGTAACCTGGAATTCAGTGGTCGATTCATTAGCCTTGATGGAATATTCTTCTTGCTGACCGCCATCCTGGGATGCAATCGTCGTGAGCTTCCAGTCGCCAAGTTTCCAGTCTGCCTTGATACCGAAAAGGCCCTGATGGTTTTCAGAATAACCGGTAAACTCAGTACCCGTAAGCGAGAGGTTTGTCGTACCGGCTTCAACACGCTGCAAGATGTAATCTTCAAATTCGCCCTTGAACGATTCTTCGTAAACGACGCGAACTTCGTTCTGAGATCCGAGGCCTTCATCCACGTTCTTGATTTCAACCGTGATGTAAGGACCGATCTTACCTTCGACCATGAAGCTCGGGTTGTAGTCCAAGGACGGAGACGGCCAAAGACTCGTCTTGGTACTGCCCTCGGCATCATCCTTTTCGCCATAGCCCTTGAAGCGAATATCCATGGAGCCCTTGAGCATGAGTTTCGGCTTGTTAAAACCGAAGTCCTTCATCCAGGCCGGCATGTTCACCGGGATCGTAATATCGAATACGGAACCCGTTTCAGGCGCTTCGTAACCGCCATCGTTCTGCCCGACAAGGCCATTCAACCAGAGACGCTTACGGCCCACATCGTACATGTCCGAAACGTAATCTGCCAGTTCAGGATAATGCGATGTCCAGAGCACCGTCGTATCCGTACGGGATACAGAATTCACGCGCTTTTCAGTCACGTCGATTTCACGGGTGGCCACATCAATATCGTGAGAGAAAATCTGCCCCTTCGAGGTATTCATCAACCCCGGACGCATGCCAATGCCACCCATCGGGAGGAGGCCGTCGAGCGGGGATGTAGACTTGGGCACCGGGATATACTTGATTGCCGGGGTCCATTCCTCTGAAGAAACTTCGCTAGCAGGTTCTACAGGCGTTTCGGCAGCTACCGTACGAGGTTCAGGCGTTGCCACCGGGGCCGCCGAAGACTTCGGCGCCACAGACGAAGAAGACTTGGCGACAGAAGAAGACGACAGCTTGATTGCCGCAGAAGACAGAGCGGAACTCGATACAGGTTTCGCAGAGCTCGACGCCGGACTTACAGCGCTCGACACGGGCTTTGACGCAGACGAAACCGCCACAGACGGTTGAGACTCCTGCTTGGACGGCGCGGCACTTGAAGCTGGTGCTGCAGCACTCGATGCAGGCGCAGCACTCGAAGACGACGCTACAGAGGCAGTCGACTTTGGAGCGGGCACATCCTGGAAAAGTTCATCATCAAAAAGAGATTCATACGAGCTAAGCGTCCCATCTTGAGACCAGACGGAACTTACAGCTACAAAGCTGCATGCAGCAAAACCCCAAAGGGCGGATTTAAAAAACTTTCTAAAACGCAACGGTGTACAAAATACAAAAACGGGACGTTCAAAATTACCACCGATAACATAGAAAAAAAGAAACGCACCCATTTTACGGGTGCGCTTCAAAACCGGATTCTAGGCCCTATTTAAAGGATAAACTAGAGGAATACCTCAATGCCACCGCGGCACTTTTCCCAAGCCGGATTCTTCTTGCACAAGAGTTCAATCATCTTGTCGTAAGTAGCCGTGTTGGAGAAGCCCTTCCACAAGCGACGTTCCACAGATTCACCAGAATCCTTGTCGATCGTCGTGATGGTATCGTAGTAGTTCGTGTTGTCCTTGAATTCAGAAATCAAGATGTTCTTCAAGTCATCCGTGTAGATGCGGGAGGCGTACTTGAGGATGGAATCATTGAAATTGAGTTCGTTTTCAACGAGCCATTCGAAGTCCTGAATCGGATTGCCGTAGATGAGCCAGTGACGGAGAGCGAGAGCGACCACGAGGTCCTTCACGGCACTGCGGAAGATGAACTTGTCTTCGAGGCGGCCATTCCACGTGATGCGGGTCAGCGGGTTATCGTCGTTAGCTTCGATAGACACGCCCTTACCCGGAGTCACCTTGCGGATCTTGATCGGGAGACGGCTAAGGAGCTGCCATGCCTTCGTGAAGGCGATGGTCTTACGGACAAAATCTTTTTCCTTTTCAGGGGCAACGCGCACAAACGCCCCGAAGCAGCGCTGGTAGAGTGTTTCCTTATCGAAAATGCAGTCGCTGGAGCGGCATTCGCTGAGCTTGCCATCCATCATGAAGAGGGTCTTTGCAAGTTCCGGACGCATGCGGACTTCGAGCTTACGGGTACGGGCCTTGAGACGGACACCGTCCTTATAGACGTAGGTAAAGCCTTCTTCCTGGTAACGCTGCCAAATGAAGAACTGCAGGTCGTCAGCGGCACGCAGATGGTAGCTGAACACCGGATTCTGGCGGTTGTTAGCCATGGTCACCTGGTTCAAGAAGTTGTCGGCGCCCTGGTACGGCACAACGACCTTCACGAGCACCTGCGGGTTCACCGGGTGCTTGCTCTTCTTGGCATACTGTTCGTACGTGAAGAGGGACTGGGCACCGTTGATGATCTTCGGGCGTTCAATGAAGAGGACCTTCTTGCCATCGCGTTCCTTGAGGCGCAGGTCATCACCCGTGAGGGTCATACCGTTGTGGAGGAACGGGAAGTCATCGACGTTCACGTTCTTGTCGTCATTCCTTTCCATGGTCTGGAAGGCATCGATGAGAGCTGCGTTCGTATGAGTGAGGTTACCGAGGTAAGTACGGATGTTAGAGCTTACAATAGCCATGTTGTGCTTGGTCTTGAGGCGCTTACCAAGGGCAACGTGGTAGTCAAAAATCGTGCGGATCGGGCAGAAGCCGAGGAAAAGCTCGCCGTGATCGGAAGTGAGGTGGAGCGGCTCGGAATCCATCTCGATTTCAAGCTTGTCGTCTGCGCTACGGAAGTCGCGAGTGAGGTCATCGTGTTCGGCAATGATTTCGAGCTTTGCCTTGACGTCAGCCTTCCAGAGAGTGAGCTTTCTGCGCATGTCCTTGAGGGTACGTTCGAGTTCGGAGTCCGTGATGTCGCGGCTTGCGCGAGTGCGGAGCACGGTGATTTCGAGCGTTTCCATGTACGGACGGCTTGCCGGAGCATCGACATCTTCTTCGGCTTCTTCGTCAGAAATCTTGTTGACGGCCCACGGGTCAGCCTCTTCGCGAAGCGAGAGGAAGAACGGATTGGTAGGATCGCTAGTGCGGAACACGGCAATCTGGAGCTGCTTCAGGTCGGCATTCAAGTGTGCGACAACCTTTTCAAGCGGAGTATCTTCGTCCAGGAAGATGAAGAATTCCATAAAGCCCTGTGAATACTGGAAGCCGTGGAAGCATCCATTTTCATCTAGGTTCAGATGCCGGAGTGCCTTAATTCTATCGTTCGGGTCGTTAGGGTTTAAGCTCAAGAGGCTAGCGACAAATGCTAAGCGGCGTTCCTGCGATTTTGTTAGTTCCATTTTTTCCTCAATAATTACACAGAAACCAATATACAATATTATTATATATTGGAATATTCGTAATTTGCACCTTAAAAATAGTTTCAAATCATAATATTTGCGTGCAAAAAAGATAAAACATTTAATTTTTTTTAATAATTTAGCAATTATTTACTGCACAGATGTATAAAAATCTCATTTTTTACATTTTTTTTTGCCAACTTTACGTTTTTTCGGACAAAAAAGCTATGATTTAAACATTAGGAGCTTTTTATGAATTTACTAGATGTTATTGCCAAAGCGAAAGCTGAAAAAGCAAAGACTCTCGACCTTTCCCAGAAGGGCCTGCGTCTCTTGCCCCCGGAACTTTTCGAAATCGAATCCCTCGAGGAACTCAACCTCGACCGCAACTTGCTCGTCGAAATTCCTGACGACATTGGCCTCCTCAAAAACTTGAAGAGCCTCTCCGTAAGTGAAAACGACCTTATGGAACTGCCGGAATCCATCGGCGAACTTACAAAACTTGAAAACCTCTACCTCGGCTACAACAGCCTTTCGGACTTGCCGGAATCTGTTGGCAAGCTCGTGAACCTCCAGACGGTGAACATCGCTAAAAACCAGCTCCTGGACTTGCCGCTCGAAATCGGCAACTGGCAGAAGGTGTTCAAGCTTTCGCTCCACGACAACATGCTCTCCGAAATCCCGCCGACCATCGGCAAGATGAAGAGCCTCGTAAAGCTTTACCTCGACAACAACGAACTTTCGACAATCCCGGCAACGCTCTCGCACCTCGAGAACCTCGAAATTCTCATGGTTTCTGGCAACCGCCTGGGCGCCATCCCGTCCGAATTCAGCAACCTGAAGAGCCTGCGTGAACTCGTGCTCGATGCAAACCAGCTCGCCACCCTCCCGGAAAGCCTTGCCGAATGCGAAAGCCTCCAGACAATTTCCGTGATCGAAAACCCGCTCGAAGGTGGCCTTCCGCGCATTCTCCTCGACAAGAAGGGACTGAGCATCGACCAGTAATTCGGAATTAGGATTTCGGAATTAGGAATTTTGAAATCACGAAATATCGAATTGTCATTCCCGGCATTGACCGGGAATCTCCTTTTTAGGAGCAATCACAAGTCAAACGTTCAAAGGATAAAGTCATGTTTCTCCGAATAATTCTAGCAGCTATGCTCTTGTGCTTACTCGGATGCTCCGACTTTATCCATCCGGTCAAGAGCACTCCAGAACCGGAATCCGAGTACGCCTTCAACTACTGGCTCCTGCAGAAAGTGTACTTGTACGAAGATAGACTCGCCGACTTGCCCAAAGACGGAGATTCCGATTCCATACAGCAACAGCTTTATTCCTTTCTCAAAGACCCATACACAACATACACGCCCCCTTCCAAAAGCGAAGCTGTCATTACCCAGATCAATACAAGCTTGATTGTCGGCGGCGATATCGGGATGCTCTATTACACCTTTAACGAAATCGAACATCCCATATACATCAAACGCGTATATGCCAAAAGTCCTGCGGGTCGAGCCGGAGTTCCTAGATACGGAAACATCATCGAGGCAAACGGCATTGACCTCACTGGGGAGCGCGCCAAAGCCATCTACGATTCCATCGTCGACTACAGTAAGACCATCGATATCCGCGTTGTCTATAACAAGGACACCAGTTCGTTCACGCTCCAGAAAGAAACCGTCTACGCACCGACGGTCCTTGTCGACACCTCCTTTTATAATCCAGATAAAGGATATCCAGGCATAATCTTTGTATCGATTGACGGTTTCAAGCCCAAAACTGCAGACCAGGTCTCTGGAACATACGGCGAAATCAAGGCCTACCTGGATTCAACAACTACGGACAAGCGCGTGCGTGTTCTCGACTTGCGAAACAACCCTGGTGGCCACGTCGACCAATGTATCAAGATTGCAGACCTATTCTCAAAGAAGGGCACGCTTTCTTCAAGACGCTGGCGAGCTTTAACAGCGGACGGAGAATCCGCCTACAGGGAATCCACCAACAAGGCTAAAGCAGGCGACATCGGAGAAAACGGCAAATACATTATCCTTGGCAACCGAGGATCTGCAAGCTGCGCCGAAATATTCATTGCGGCAGTCACCGAGACCACCGACATTCCGTTTGTCGGCATGAGAACTTTTGGCAAAGGCATCGGACAGACAAGCTTTAAGACATACGCTGGCGGGCTTGCCAAAATCACCGACCTTGAATTTTTCACGCCTAATGGAAATTCTTACCACGGCAAAGGGATTTATCCCAAGTACGAATGCGAAGGCGCTGTAAACGACACCTGCGCCGCAAAAATTGCAAACAAGCTTTACGGAGTCAAAATTCCCCAAAGCAGCGAGGGGCTAGCCAAGCGTTCGATGGATGCTAAAGAAGAGAAAAAAGAGTTTGAGGGAGGAGCAATAGAATGGGCAGACGAAAAAACTTATTTGAAGTTCTTCGAAAAATCGAAGTTTTAGTTTATACATTCACATTATCATGCTGTCTTATTTTCGCCGCTTGCGATTCTGACAGCGGGACTGTCCCCCTTAACAGTTCGAGCAAAGACACAGCATCAAATGAATTCAAGTACAACTATAACCTACTTGACTATTACTACATCGATAAGAATCTGTATCTAGGCCGTCCAGAAATCTATCTCAACACGGCAACGCCGGAAGAAATGGCCACATACGTCGTTCCCTGGGACTATTATGACATCTACTACATGTATAGTCAAATGAACGACAAGTTCACTAGATACATAGACCCATCGAGATCATACAGTCTTTTCAACACATTAAATTCCTCTGAAGAAAAAATGGGTGCAGGCATCGAAATCGATTCGACGAACACTTCGGGCAAGTACATCATAAGCCAAGTTGCAGAAAATTCTCCAGCCGACAAAGTAGGCCTTAAAGTAGGTGACGAAATCATAGCCATCGAAGGAATCGAAATAACTAACGATATCATTTTCAAGAGACTATCATACGCTGCCGAAGGTGACACCATCAATTACACCATCGTGCGCAATTCCGTTCCCCTTGATTTTTCCGTAGTTCTTGCCCCATACCTGTCCCCCACTGTTGAATTGACTTTCAAGGATTCCATTCCCATCATCAAGATTTTTGAGTTTTCCTCAATAACCTCAAATGATTCAGGGACATCCGAAGAATTCTTGGACGCACTGCGTCAAACGGAAAAGTACAAAGCTACAATCATTGACTTGCAAGACAACGGCGGTGGCGACGGCGATGAATGCATCCCCATGATTACAAGCTTTCTCTCCAAAGGAGACACGGCAATCGGGATTATTTCAGCCGATAGGGATTCTATCTTCAATAGACAGGTTTTCGATACCGCTTTTACAATTACCGATGTCGATGGTATTGCAAAGGACCGCTATTTCGTTTTCCTCGCCAACAACATGACTGCAAGTTGCTCTGAACTCATGCTTGCGGGAATCCTCTCCAACAAAAATTATCCTGTTGTCGGAACAACCACTTACGGAAAGGGAATCGGCCAAAGATATATTATCACGCCCTCGCTTTCGATTGCCGCCATTACCAGCAAGAGGGTTGTCGACAAGAACAGGAAATTCTACCACAAATACGGAATTGAGCCAGACTTTGCCATAAACGACAGAGAATTGGCTATAGAAAAAGCCGTAGAACTTGCCAAGGATATGAATTACGTGCGAACCGCAGGCTACGGATCCGTAAACACCGGAAACTTCGCCAAAACAGCCGTAAAACCCGACACCATGCCAGGGTTCTACTTCATACCGAAAAAGTTTAGCTATTAGAGTTTAGAAGTTACTTCAGCACACGCATACGGACAAGCACGTCCGTGTCGTTGACCTTGACCGCCGGCGATGCAAGCGTGAGTTCGATTTCCTTGCGGATATCAGCCACCTGCTTTTTGAGGCGAGCAAGGCGGTTGCCTTCGAGCTTCGGCGTTGCAATCATCGTCTTCTTGGCCGGGTTCATCCAGTTGCCACGATTATCCTTGAAGCCCAAGTGCAAGTGCGGGCCTGTGCTACGGCCAGTAGACCCCACCTTACCGATGACCTGACGCGGAGAGACCTTCGTGCCGACATTCACGCCACGCACGGAAAGGTGCATGTACCAGCTCTCGGTATTGTCCCTGTGGCGGATGGCAATCTTGTTACCGCTCAAATCATCGTAACCCGAAACCGTCACGACACCAGCTGCGACCGCATAAACCGGAGAACCCTTCGGGCTACCGTAGTCGATACCATGATGCACCGTGCGACGCCCCGTAATCGGGTGGATGCGGGTACCATACGGGCTTGTGATATGCAAACGGTCGAGCGGGTAACGGAGGCCTTCGAAAATGAGAGCTTCACCCTTTTCAGTGTAATGGGCGTTAAAGGAACTCTTCGGATCCGGGTCTTCGTAGCGGAAAGCTTCATGGTGTCCAACCGTATGTCCGTCAAATTCGGCATAGAGCACCTTGCCGCTAATCCAGATGGAATCCTGATAGAACTTTTCTTCGAGCAAGATGCGGAACTTGTCGCCCGGACGAGCGAGCTGGAATGAGACCTTGCACTGCAAAACGGCGCTCACAACGCCAACCATGCGGCCAGGAATACCGACCTTGTGCAAGATGCCACTCAGCGTGCTGCCATTTTCAAGAGCGCCTTCAAAGACAGACTGGCGAATCGTCACCGGCTTGTCGATACGGCTGTAAGTAAAACCAGAATCGGTCTTGCTCAACATGTGGACCGTTGCCGGGTTCGGAGCAAAGCGGAAACGTTGAACATCGCCTGCAGTATCAAGAGCGGCATAGAACACCTGGCCCACACGGAGTGCCGAAAGTTCAACGGAGTCCTGCAAGGCAATCACAATCTTGCCACGTTCCTTTTCGTTGATGTTCATGCGGTAAAGCACCTGGAAGAGTCCATCGCCAGCACGGACCGTGTCGTTTTTCACAAGCCACTTCGAAGTCTCGCCCTGAGCCTTGGTAATCAACGCCTTCAAAGAATCTGCAGCGGCAACAAGCCTTGCATTTTCTTGAGTCAACGCATCAATTTTTTTCTGTTCGTTACATCCGGTAAGTGCGATCGCAACAACACACAGTAAAAAGAAGATTCTAGACATAAACACCCGCTCTTAAAATTTCAAAAGCAAAGATAAAATTTTTACGCCATCAACGAGATGGTGATTCCGCGCCGCAAGGGAAATAGCGTAAGGTGACCCCGGAATCAAAGCAACCGAGGCGAACGCTGCGAAAATGCTTGCATTTTCATAGCTGAGCCGAAGGGCTTTGTACTTGTACAAATCCGGGGTGACAGCGCAAAAAAATACCCCGCGCGGGTGGGCGCGAGGCATTTAAAATCAAGCGAATTGCTTAAGATTACTGCTGAGCGGCAGCAGCCTTCTTGGCAGCCTTAGCAGGCTTAGCCGGCTTTGCAGGCTTCTGTTCTTCGGCAGGCTTTTCCGGAGCGATCACTTCGAGAAGTTCCATTTCGAACTTGAGGACTGAGTTACCCGGGATAGCGCGGTTGCCACGCGGACCGTAAGCGAGATCGCTCGGGATCCATGCGACGACCTTTTCGCCAACCTTCATAAGCTTGAGCATTTCGGTCCAACCAGCGATAACAGCAGTTACCGGGAATTCGAGCGGCTGGCCACGGTCAACAGAGCTGTCGAACTTGGTGCCATCGAGGAGCGTACCGGTGTAGTGGACCTTGACCTTATCTTCGTCCGTCGGGGTTGCGCCCTGACCTTCGGTAATAATCTTGTACTGGAGACCGCTCTGCGTGGTCACAACACCTTCAGCAGTCTTGTTCTGAGCGAGGAAAGCTTCACCTTCGGCCTTGTTCTTTTCGGCAGCGAGGCTGTCTTTCTTCATCTTTTCAGCCTGACGGTCTGCAGAAAGCTTGTTGAGCGTTTCCATAATGACGGAATCGTTCATCAAGAACTTTGCAGAATCGCTATTGTAGCGTTCCTTGAAAGCCTGAATGAAGAGGTCGAGATCGAGATCGATGGAATCGCGAGTCACGAGCTGGTAGCGAGCCTGGTTACCAAAATGAGCACCGAGAGCGTAGCTGTACTTGTCCTTTTCAGTCACAAGCGAGGTCTTTTCGGTAGAAGCAGATTTGCACGGTTCACAACCCGTCATAAGCATGGCAAGAGCGCCAGCTGCAATAAGCATTTTAGTCTTCATTTTTATCCTCTATGAAAAATAGACGTTCTTAAAATAGTAAAACAATCCTAATAAAGCTTACAATTATTTTCTTTTTACCTTTACTTTTAGTATATTTTCCGCTGACAATTGAAATATCAGGAATTATTATGTGCGGAATTATCGGATATAATGGGAAAGGGGAAGCATTGCCAGTCCTCGTTGAAGGTCTTAAAAAAATGGAATACCGAGGCTATGATAGCTCAGGTGTCGC
The DNA here is from genome assembly GCF_002210405.1 of Fibrobacter sp. UWB3. Lineage (NCBI taxonomy): Bacteria > Pseudomonadati > Fibrobacterota > Fibrobacteria > Fibrobacterales > Fibrobacteraceae > Fibrobacter > Fibrobacter sp. UWB3. The sequence goes on along the minus strand of NZ_MWQJ01000011.1, from coordinate 115,028 downwards.
TGTCATCGAAAACGGCCAAATAAAAGTTGTCCGTGCATCCGGAAAAATCAAGGCTCTCGAAGACAAATTAAAAAACGCCCCGCTCAAGGGTTCTGTTGGTATCGCCCACACGCGTTGGGCCACCCATGGTGCCCCCACCGAAACAAACGCACACCCGCACACAAGCTATGATGGAAAGATTTCGATAGTCCACAACGGCATCATCGAAAACTACGCAAGCCTCAAGGCGAAGCTCATCTCCGAAGGTATAGAATTCAAGTCCGAGACCGATACCGAAGTCGTAGCCCACCTGATTGCCCGCTATTACAATGGCGACCTCAAATCCGCCGTACTCAAGGCTCTCAAGCAGATTGAAGGTACATTTGGCCTTGGCGTTGTCTGCAGCGATGAACCGAACGTTTTGATCGGTGCCCGTCGCGGAAGTCCGCTCATTTTGGGTATCGGAAACGACGGTGATTTCTACCTCGCCAGTGACGTTTCCGCCATCATCAACCACACGCAGAAAGTCGTTTACCTCGATGACAATGACGTTGTCCAAATCAAGGATGGCGGCTATTCCATCGTGAACATGAGCAGCCACGAAGTGCAGCGCGAAGTCCAGGACGTGGAATTTGACGCCGACGCAGTCGCCAAGGGCGGATTCCCGCACTTCATGCTCAAGGAAATTTTCGAACAGCCCGAAGTGTTGCGCAATACAATGCGCGGTCGCTTGCTCACCGCCGAAGGTAACGCAAAGCTCGCCGGCCTCGACACGAACATCAAGGAACTCCGTAACATCAACCGCATCATCATCACGGCCTGCGGCACGAGCTACTATGCAGGCATGGTCGGTGAATACATGATCGAAGACTTGGCCGGCGTCCCGGTCGAAGTCGAATACGCTTCGGAATTCCGCTACAGAAACCCGATTATCAAGCCGGGTACGCTCGTCATTGCCATCAGCCAGTCTGGTGAAACCGCAGACACGCTCGCCGCTCTCCGCGAAGCCCAGCAGAAAGGCGCAACAGCACTCGCCATCTGTAACGGTGTCGGTTCGACGATTGCACGCACAAGCGATGGCGGCGTTTACTTGCACGCCGGTCCAGAAATCGGCGTGGCTAGCACCAAGGCATTCACAAGCCAGGTCACCGTGCTCGCCATGATTGCCCTCTTGCTCGGCCGTCAGCGCAGACTCAGCTTTGAAACGGGCGCCGACATCGTGAAGGACCTCTTGGAGCTCCCGGATCTCGTGACCGAAACGCTCAAGCTCTCCGACAGCATCGCCGAAATTGCAAAGACGCTCTGCAAGGCAAACAACTTCTTGTACCTCGGTCGCCACTTCTGCTACCCGGTCGCCATGGAAGGTGCGTTGAAGCTCAAGGAAATCAGCTACATTCACGCCGAAGGCTACCCCGCTGCAGAAATGAAGCACGGCCCGATTGCCCTCATCGACGAAAACATGCCGGTCGTGGTCATCGCCCCGAAGGATTCGCTCTTCGACAAGATTATCAGCAACATCCGCGAAATCAAGGCCCGCGGTGGCAAGGTCATCGCCGTCACGACGGAAGACTGCCACCCGCTCGACGAAATCGCAGACCACATCATCACGGTCCCGAAGACCCGCCCGATGCTCATGCCGATCCTCACCTGTATTCCGCTCCAGTTGCTCGCCTACCACATCGCCGTGTTGCGCGGAAACGACGTGGACCAGCCGAGAAACCTCGCCAAGAGCGTAACGGTGGAGTAAGGGTAATTCGGAATTAGGAATTTCCAAAGCGCAAACCCCTCCCTGACGGGAGGGGCTTTGTGCTATATACAAGCTCACCAGAAAGTCAGATTCAATACCGAGGCAAGAAAAATCCCTTAATACATTCTTTATTACGAACACACACTTGGATATGATTCTTATCTCCAAATTGAGTTCCCGGATAAGCTGGAGCTCCTTCAGTAAATGCACCGCGAGCAGTATCAAAATAAGGAATATCTTCGGCAATATCCCTTAAAGAATGCAAATGTTCTATCAAAAAACAATCCAAATACCTTAGAACTCCACTAGGATTTGGTTTTCCTTTTAAATCCGTATTTTGTGGTATAGGCGCCCCCATTCGCTTTAGATCTATGAGAAATTCAGGATAATCTTTAGAAAGCAATTCAATAAAATGCTTGTCTGTCAAATCAAGACATTTTTCCAGCGTATAGACGACGCCAATTGCAAACGGTTCCTTAAATTTCGGATAATGATTACTAGCCCAATCTAAAGCTCTATCGTAGTTATTTTCCCACACATAGAATCCATGACCAAGCCATTCATAATCATGAGCACTCATGTGAATGCGATTAGGATGAAGAATTAAATCTATCCCCACTTTTTTTTCGCAACCATGAAATCCAATATATAAATTAGGACGGTCCAAGTAGATATCGTCCATAAAAAGGTCTATCCTTTAGGCGTTTGAGCCTGGATACACCTACGATAAAGAGCAGTCATTCTGCCCGTTTTAGTAAGGATACCCGCTCTTTGCAACCGTCGAAGAGCGGCCTCCCTTGAGTGATCCATCGTTTCGATGGCATGTAAAGTGTCTTTTATCAAATTTTCAGTCATAATTATACCTCTATGCCATAAATATACAATAAGGGAGAATAAGCAGTCAAGAGGGCGTAATTTCGGGGAAAAGCACCCTCATACCACCGAAAAAGGCACATTTAGAGAGTTATACCGCAAAAAAGTGCTTATAATTCTCTAAATCTCATATTTTTTAGCACATTTAGAGAATTATAGCGAGGTTTTTGTTGGATAGGGGAGAAAGCACAATCAATTACCAAACCGATTCCAAATCAACTTTTCCTTATATTCGCAAGCAGGGTAATTAGAACACCCAACAAAATAATGTCCATTATAGCCTTTCCGCTTTACAAGAAAACCACCACAATTAGGACACACTTTAGGGCTTGACAATATTGTCACGTCTCTTTGTGTATAGTGACACCGCGGAAAATTAGAGCACCCCACAAAAGTTTTTCCGTCATGTTCAACTTTCAACAAGTCTCCCGTTTTGCAAACTGGACATTTTGTCTGATTTTCGCTTGTTCGTTTTCCTGTTGATTTGAAGAATACTGATGTAGATTCCGAAAATTCCTTAAAAAAAGGCGATGGATTCTTGTTGTCCACAAGAACATAGGTTCTATTTTTTGTTCGAGTAATAGCAACATAAAACAAACGGCGTTCTTCCGCAAATCTATAATCTTCTGCATTTGTAAGGACAAAATTCAAAACAGGATCATCAATTATCTGATTCGGGAAACCGAGTTTGTCATTTCTAAAATTCAGAAGAATAACATTGTCTGCTTCCAATCCCTTTGATTTGTGAACAGAAAGGAATTGTATCGGCAACATCGGATTTTGAATGAACTCTAATGCATCAACACCATTTTTCCTAATTTCTCGGAATAATCCGGTATTTTTTGCTATTTCTATATCGTAATTTGTTCTCCCTAAAAGCAAAACAGAAGAATTCGTTCCAAAATCCAAAGCAATTTTATTGATTATCGTCTGCAAAGCATTTCTCGGATTATCATCGAATCCCCAAAAAACAAGGGGATAATCTAATTTTTTATCAGAGAGTAAACTTTTCTTGAGCTGAAGCGGATTTTGCAAAATAAAACGCGAAGCTTCATCGATCAGCTTTTGCGAATTACGATAAGTTTTCTCAATTTTTAATATTTTCGTTTTTCCAAAATACTTTTCTATACCAGTAAATAACGAGATATCGCTACCGGCAAATCGATATATAGACTGCCAGTCATCCCCCACACAAAATAGCTTCGCTTTTGTTTTATCGACAACCGCTTTCAACAAATTAAATCTAGCCTTCGAAATATCCTGATATTCATCAACGATTACATATTTATACAAAGGAATTTTGCAACCACCATTAACATTTTCTGTAGCATCATTTATCATATCTGAAAAATCAATCGATTTATTTACTATTAAGTATTTTTGATATTCTTCTAATATTACTCTTATTATATTCAAAAAGGTATAGTTTCTTCTTTTTGAGAAACAATTTTCTTCCAACGAAAGCCAATCAGTCCAATTATCAATCGTTTCTACAGTATAATTATTAGATTTAAAAAGCACAATAAATGTTTCGCATAACTGTACAAATTCAGAGAAAAACTTATTCGTTTTAGAAGCATAAACAGTATTGAAAACATCCATGAAGTCTCTTGACTTCAAAGCAATTCCATTGTGTTCTAGAAGTCCTTCAAGTTTTTGCAAGAGTATACCTTCTAAATTATAATACGAATAAGTTTCAATCAGTCTGGTATTATTCTGCTTATGAAACTCCCTTTTCCATTCAATCCCATCTAAATATTTTTGAGCTTCAATAGGAGAAAGCCACGGAACAGTATAATTTCTTGTTATTCCAAAATGTTCCAAATAAATATCGTAATCTTTCAAATAGAAGTCTGGTCTATACCCTTTTCGTAAAGGATCCTGACATTCAAACGGATAGAGTTTTTCATATTCGTAATCAACACCGTTCAAAAAAAGAAAATTTGCGATTTGAACTTCTTCGAGGCTTTTAACTTTTTCATTTTTTAAAGTTGTATGATTCTGCGCTTTCTTTATTTTTTCTTCACGAATATATTTCTCTTGATCATATTTCGACCTTAGCGTTTCTAAGTCTATACTTTTTTCAGCCTCATACAGCTCGCCCAACGACGAATAATCTTCCATATTTTTAGGGATATCAATATAGTACGCAAAATACTCAATTAAATTCTTCACTAATTCAGGATAATTTACAAGCTCTTTCTCAAAAAAATTATGTATAAATCCTTCAAATAGAGATTTATCAAGAACATCAGGCCTTTTTCCAACAGCACATTCGATTATATCAAGTCCCAATTTGTGAAAAGTCATCGATTTAACAGGGATTCCCAACTTTCCCTGAATCCTATCGGTCATTTCTTTAGCAGATTTTTTCGTAAACGAAATAAGCAGAATTTCTTCTGGATTTATATTTTTTACATCACATAGATACTTAACCTTGCCTGCAATCGTTAGCGTTTTTCCACTACCAGCTCCCGCAAGCACAAGAATTCTATTTTCATCAGTTACGACAGCTTCTCTTTGTTGTAAATCCAAAGACTTGCCATCTATGTTGGAAAAAAGAGAATCATACTTTTGGCATTCCTGTTCAACAAACGACTTGTTTGCTTTTTTTATATAATTAGAAAAGTCCCTATAGATTGTTTCAAAAAGCTTTATTTTCTCATATTCTTCATCATTCGATTTCAAATCACAAATTGCAACATCTCGAGACAATTTTTCCCACTTCTGGCGAAACATTTCTCCATCATCATCCGTAACATAATGACTTGTCAAGAAAACAAGTTCATCAAGAAAAACGTTTACACACTGTAAAAGCAATTTGAGATGTTCCTTACGTTTAATTTCTGCATTAGATTCTAAAACAAGCCTTGGAAAAACATCATATTTACTTTTAAATTCTTCCAATTTTGCATATGCTCTTACTTTTGATGAAATCCGACTGTACCCTTGCAATTCAAAATACAATGCTTGGTATTTACGAATAAAAGCATCTTTTTCTTCATCCTGAATATAATGACTAAATAATTCATCAAATTCTACTGAAAAGGCATCAACTTCTTTTAATAACTCTCTACACCTGATTTCCACATTCGATTCTAAAACAAGCCTTGGAAAATTTTCGTATTTACTTTCAAAATCTTCCAATTTTACATATGCTTTTACCTTTGATGAAAGTCGTCTGTACCCTTGCAATTCAAAATACAACGCTTGGTATTTACGAATAAAAGCATCTTTTTCTTCATCCTGAATATAATGACTAAATAATTCATCAAATTCTACTGAAAAGGCATCAACTTCTTTTAATAACTCTCTACACCTGATTTCCACATTCGATTCTAAAACAAGCCTTGGAAAATTTTCGTATTTACTTTCAAAATCTTCCAATTTTACATATGCTTTTACCTTTGATGAAAGTCGTCTGTACCCTTGCAATTCAAAATACAACGCTTGGTATTTACGAATAAAAGCATCTTTTTCTTCATCCTGAATATAATGACTAAATAATTCATCAAATTCTACTGAAAAGGCATCAACTTCTTTTAATAATTCTCTACACCTGATTTCCACATTTGAGTCTAAAACAAGTCTTGGAAAATTTTTGTACTTCTTCTTAAAATCTTCAAACTTTACGGAATTACCTACTTTTGACGAAATACTACTATATCTTTGCAACTCATGATATAGTGCTTTATACTTAAAAACAAAAGCATCCCGTTCTGCATCCTGAATATAGTGATCAAAGATGTCATCAAATTCAGCAAAAAAAGAATCACATTCTTCTATGAAACTCTCTATTTTTTTTTCAAATTCTTTAGCAAGTCGTCTCCGACGAACTGTGTAAAAAACAACAAACAAAACAAGCAATACAATTACTAAAACATACATGCTTAAAAATTCCAATGGAGGGTTAAAGATTTTTCTTAGCGAGCATTCATCTCTTTTTTATAATAATCAATAGATATCATCATGTATTTTCATATTTATTTACGCACACCCAAATTTATATAAAAACAAACAACAGATAAAACAAATAAAGGACGAAAAAATCCCCTAAGTGCCCCACTTATTTTCCCACATCGTGAAAAAATGGTCTTTTGATCAATGGTAGACGAAATTAGCCGAATAGTTCGAACTATCAAGAAATACTAGACTGTTCAAACGCCAAATAAGAGTAATATGCAATTTTTGCATTTTACTTTTTCAAACAACAACCGGATATTTCCCCAAAAGTGACATTTTTTACGAGATTTTGGGAAATTATCCATCAAAAATAGCCGATAATTCCCCAAATCTCAAAATTTTAGTAAGATTTGGGAAATTATGTATTCAAAAAATGGAAATCGCAAATTGCGATATCCATGCTTTTTTCCAATTATTTTCGATCTTTATTGGACATTTAATGGACATTTTATTGGACTTTTTATTGGACATTATTGGACATTTCCACAATAGCGCATGATAATTCGCCTAGCTCCCCCGTCTAATTTCTATATTATCGTTCAATGGTTGATTCCGAAGTTCTTGAACAAGAAGACTACGAAGTAAAAATCGGTTCGTTTAACGGGCCGATGGATTTGCTCGTCTATCTCGTTCAGAAAAAGGAAATGACGCTGGACCAGATTCCCATTGCAGAAATCGCAGACGACTTTCTCAAATGGGTGAACGAGTATTCCGAAACGGACCTTTCCAAGGCGGGCGACTTCTTGTTCATGGCAAGCCGCTTGATGGCGCTCAAGGTGCAGGAGCTGCTCCCGGCCGAAGAACGCGATCCGGAGATGGAAGAGGAATACAACGAAGACCGCGAAAAGCTCATGAAGGAAATGTTGGAATACCAGCGTTTCAAGCAGGTCGCAAGTGGTCTCCAGGAAATGGAAGCGAAGAACTTCGGAACGTATTCCCGTGGGCGTCTTGAAAAGACGCAGAGCGACGACGATACGCTCGCCGACGCAAACATCTGGCAGCTTTTCCGCGCCTACCAAAAGAGCTTAAAGACAAAGATTTCCGAGACAATCCACCATATTGAATTGGACTACGTGACCATTCAGGACCGTCAGCAGGCCATCAACAACTTCTTGAACGTGCATGGACGTGCGCTTTTTGAAGACTTGCTCGACAACGATTCGCACCCAATTGTCGCGGCGGTGACGTTCATGGCTATGCTCGAAATGATCAAGACGGACGATATCGTTTTCCGTCAGAGTGAACTTTTCGGACCAATCTGGATTTACCGCAAGAAGAACAATCCCGAGTACGCCGATGAAATGGCGCACGAGACCGTGTTCTTCAGCAAGGATCCCGAGGTCAAGGCGGGGCTTGTGGAAACAATCCGCAGCCAGGCAATCGCGCGTTCCAAGGAAAAGAGCGTGGGCGACCTTGCCGCTACGATGCGCGAAGCCGTACTTTGGACGGAACGCGGCAGGAACGTTACGGAAGAAGACCTCAACGCGATGTTGGAAGGTCGCGAAGATATTTCCGAAGTGCAGGACAATCCGTTTGCCGACATGATTGCAGAAGCGGACGCCGCCGAAGGTGCTCAGCAGGCTGCAAGCACCCCCGCTGGAGATGCACAGCAGCCCACAACTTCAGCAGACAACGCAGAAGCCGCGCCAAGTCAAGATTCCGCACCTGCAAATGACAACGCAGCGGCCCCGGTCGAAAATACGGAAGCTGTTTCGGCTCAAGAAGCTGCGCAGTCCGCAACTTTGGAAAGTGCAGAAATGTCCACTAGCGAGGACGATGCCCCTGTACTGAGCAAGAGTTCAATTCCTGAATTCGGCGTGAACGACGATGACGATTCTGAAGAACGCGCCCACACATTTGAGCCGGTCGACGAACCAATCGAAGAACTTGAAGAAGACGAACCCGCCGAAAGTTCGGACGACTCCAGTGCAGAAAGTTCATTCCAAGGTTTGAACGAACAGTCAGTTCAACAGATGAGCGACGAAGAGTTCGCCGCCTTTATGCAGAAGGCACAGGCATTCTACAACAACGCAAGTTCTGCGCAGTCTAGCAATACGCAATCAGCAACAAGCTCAACGCAGTCAGCATCAACAACGGCACAGTCAAGCGTTGCTCAGCCGACCTCCGCGGCATCTCGTAGCACGTCCTCTTACAAGTCCAACGATTCTTACAGCAGTTCCAGCAAGAACTCTTGGGATGAGCTCGCACCGGCAGCAGTTCAAACGGTTCAAGAAGAAGAACCAGAAGAAGACCGTTATTCCTCTTACAGTTTCGGCAACGAAATGACGGACGAGGAATACATCGCCTATTTGAACCGCAGCGCCCGCGCAAGCCGTAAGGAAGAATCGAAGCCGGCGGCAGGTTCCGAGAAGTCCGCAGCATCCACAAGCGCGGCTCCCGAGAAACCCAAGAAAAAGTCCTTCATGCCCGAAGACGATGAAGGCGGAATGACCGATGAAGAATACCAGGCTTATCTCGCCGAACATGGCGACGATGATGACGAAGAAGGCCCCGTTGTCTACGGAGCCGGTAAGGATTAATTCTTCGTTTACCTAAAATTTATCCAAATAATTTAGCGATATACGGGTAGGCTTCATCCGGCAAAGTGAAATGCTTTGCGATATAGAACATATAAGGAATCTTGACTGCTGCAAACGGCAAAATCCGTTTCGTGGCTTCCGCGATTTTCTGCGGGTCCGTCGTTCCCAAATAAGCAGGGAAGAAAATATTCCAATGAGCCAAAAGATTTTCTTTACTCATGTGGAAAACAAGATCCGCCTTTTGCTCATCCATTCTGTGCGTCATGCTCCACAACATCCCCAAATCCCAACCAGGGTCACCATAGCCGAAATCGCCCATATCAATCCAAAGCGTTCGCTTTCCATCGGTAATGACATTGCTGATTTGCAAATCGCCATGAAGACAATACGGAGTATCGGGAACCGTATCGATAAAAGCCAAGGCCTTTTGCTTGTAAAAGTCAGGAACTACAGCCTTTTCAAGATAAAAGCGACGGAATTTTTCCTTTGTTGACACAAGCTTCGTCGTATCTGCTTTCGTCGAATGGAGTTTCTTAGCCATCTCTGCAAAAGTCAAAGAAAGCTCTTGCAAACGACCCGGCTCTTCTGAAATAATTCTCGAAAAAGAGCGTTTGTTCCGGATAAGTTCATATTCAGCACCAAAGCGTTCGCCATCCGTTATCAAGCGAATTGGTTTTGGAGTCGGGACTCCCAAATCAAAAGCTGAGCAAGATGTCAAAAAATCTTTTTTAGCACAGTCCGCTTCGAATCCGGGGTGATAAAGTTTCGCAATCGTATCGCGTGTCTTGTGCGTGTACGAGATTGCAGTCGCACCTTCACCGGTCGCTACATAATCATCCAAATTGATTTTTTCAACTTCTTCAGACATAACAGCCTCTCTTAATAAAACTTTTCGACCAGGGAATGAACCAATCCTGCAAACAACTTCTTATAAGCTTCAGGAGTCGGCATCAAGATTGAACGGATACAAGCATCCAAAGGAGCAAACTTGCCAGCAAGAGCAGTGAAGGCGAAAATGTCCTTATTCCCCGTGTAGGCCTCAGCAAACGCATTCCAGAAGTTTTTCAACTGTTCCTGCGACATGTGGAAAATTTCCTGCGCTGCCGGGAACTGAGAATAAACTTGGCAAGTCATGAAAAAATGCCCTATATCGAACATTGGCGAACCGTGACTAAACCAGCCAAGATCAATCCAATAAGGTTTACCGTCACCAGAAATAATCAAGTTACCCATCTGGAAATCACCATGCAAGCAGGTTTTCTCGTCTTCTATACTCTGAACAAACGCCCGCATTTTTTCTCTATCATCATCTGCAACAAAATCAGACGCATCGATACCCTTCAGGGCAAGATCCTTGCGGCTTGGGAAAAACTCCGTATCGCAAATCGTCGCGTGCAGTTGCAGGCCCAATGAAGCAAGCAACTTAGCCATTTCACTGATACGAGACGGTTCATCGGAGCAAATACGCGAAAGCGATTTCTTCCCCTTAATGATTTCTACAAGCTGACCGTAACCATCCCCCACGCGCACCATATCGAACATACGAGGAGTCGGGATTCCCAAATCAAAGACATGCTGGGCTGCATCACGTTCTTGCTTTACGGTCGCCTCATCACAACGAGGCGGGTTATTCACTTTCAAAAGGAAATCAGGATGACCGGGATGCACATAAGTTTTCCCGTTACCGCCCTCGCCCACCTGCGTCCAGGTACTAATATCAATATTCTGGTATTCCATTTTTGCTCCCTAGAAAATGTTTCTCCTTATAAAGATATCGCTTTTTCTTTAGAAAAGGACAAAAAGAATTTAGCTGATACTCCAAATTATTCAATATTGGCGAGTTATTATTTGATATTGGCGAATTTTGCCGCAAAATCAGTAAAAAAAAAGCCCCGCCGAAGCGAGGCTTAAAGGAGATTCCGGCTCGTCCCCGTCAAGCGAGGACAGGTAGGCCGAAATGACAGATTGATCGTTAATCGTCGCGGCGACCGCCGAGGAGCCCTGCGCGGTATGCCCAGTAGAGCAACTGCAAGATAGACGAGATTGCTGCGGCGACGTACGTGAGGCCTGCGGCAAAAAGCACGCCAGAGACGGTATTGTATTCGCGACCTGCGGCAACAACCTCCATGCGGGCAAGAGCCTTCTTGGCTCGTGCCGAAGCGTCAAATTCTACAGGCACGGTCACAAGCGTAAAGAGCGTTGCAAGAGCAAAGAGCACCACGCCGACAACCGCGAGAGATTGACCAAGCGCCTTGCCCATGCCCATCAGCATAATGCCGATAATCACAAGCCATGGTCCGAGATTAGAACCGATGTTGGCGGCAGGCACAATGGCAGAACGGAGCCACAGCGGGAAGTAACCTTCGGCATGCTGGATAGCGTGACCAACTTCGTGAGCGGCAACGCCTGCGGCACTTGCATTGCGGCCGGAATAGACTTCGGGCGACAAGTTAAGCGTCTTGTTCAGCGGATTGTAATGGTCCGAAAGGAAGCCCTGGTGCTTGAGGATTTTCACGTCAGTAATGCCAGCTTCCATGAGAATGGCCTTGGCGACATCGGCACCGGTGAGGCCGCTAGAAATCGTTACTTTTTGGCCAGCGGCAAAGCGCTTCTTAACCAACAGGGAAACGGCGCCCGAAAGCACGAGCGTCACCACGAGGATCATCATGTATAAAGGATCGAACATCATAATTTTTAGTTCCTTGTTATCAGCAATGTCACTAGATGGGGCAAGCCCCAACCTCTTTGGCTCGGTTATAACCATGCAAGCATGGTTGCCACACTCGCCTTTCGAGGTTGTCTTCGGCATTCGCCTCAGGATGACGACATGCGGTATTTTTCACTATTCAATTTACAAAAAGAATGGCGAAAGCGACTGTGATTTCGTCACTCTTTTTTGCTTATTGTCGCCGATTTTTACATGTCACCGGTGGTGAACTTGCTCTTGTCGCGCAAATGCGTGAGGAACATGCCCAGCACGAAGTAGATGACCGCCTGTATCGCTAGCAGATAAAGCTTAGGCGCCACATCGTAAATGTCACCGCCCATCTGTTCAATCGAGAGCCATGCGGGTACGGCAAACGTACTCGGCAGAATGTACGAAAGCCCCACCATCCAGCTCGGCATCAAATAGCTCGGCCAGCTAAAGTTCGCAAGGAACAAGATTGGGATGGAGAGGTTCAAAAACAGCTGCATGCTCGATTCACGGTGCAAGAACACCTGCGAGAGGCACATGCCAAAGTTGATGACCGAAGCAAGGAACACCACTGCAAAAATCATCATCGGCAAGAGTTCACCACGACGCGGGAAGTCGAACAAGTTGTAGATGAAACAATGGTAGAACAAGATGAAGCAGCAATAATGCAAGAAGTACGCAAGCGAACGCCCTAAGTAACGGTACGGCATGCTTTCATTTTCGACTTCGGAATAGCGCTGGTTGCGGCGGAAACGGCGATGCCCGCGAGCGCCACCAAGCACGCAAATTCCAATCACAAGGGACTGTTGCAAAATCAGCACGAGCACACTAGGAACAACATAATTAGAATAGCTTCCCGTGTTGTTGAACATCGTTTGTATCGATAACGGCATCGGGTCGCGCATTGCCATCGCCTTTGCTGAAGGCACCTTCTTGCCAAGCGCAATGGCCTTCACTTTGCTCACCGCACCGACCGTCAAAGCACACGTCGAGAACGCCGTTCCAATCGTACCGTGGAGCATCACGTAGGCGCCATGCGTAAAGATGTTTATCTTGGTCGACTTCTTGTTGAGCAAATCATGTTCCATGTTCTCGGGAATGACCATGAAACCGAAAATGTCTTCGCGAGCCATTGCAGATTCGGCTTCGAGCATGTCATTATAGACAGCCTTGACTTCGACCTGTTGCGTTGCCGCAGCCATTCGCGTGAGTTCGCGAGACTTTGCCGAATGATCCAAATCCACTACAGCCACAGGAACTCGCGTGACCGTCTGGTTCACGTATGCCGTCGGGTAGTAGAACGCATAGAGGATGCCTGCAACCACGAGCAACAATACTGCAGCCGGGTCCGTTACAAACAATTTCCATTCTGTCAAAGTAACTTTCAAAAGACGACTAATCATTTGCGCCTCCTGATTTTTTTGAGCAAACCTTTGAACAGCGAATCAATAGTGACAACATCCTCATCTTCAACAACGACAGGAATCTGGGAATCATGCTTTAAGCGGTACTGCCAGCGGAGCAGCATTGCAAAGCTTCCAAACAAAGTCCAGAACAAAGCCATGCCTCCCATAAGCTTGATGACGTTCCAGGATTCGGCCATGCCGACATCGCCAAGGAGCATCATGGATTGCACACGGAGCACGTGAGTGAGCGGGAGTACAAATGCAAAGCAGCGCACCGCAAAAGGCATTGCCATCACGGGGAACGTCTGGCCGGCAAATGCAAAAGCAGGGCCGCCGATCACGCCAGAAACGCCAGTTGCAATACGCATCACGCCAGTCACGCCCACAAAGGCCATGCCCGCACCAACACAGCAAATCACCATCAAAAGTTGCGCCACGGAGACCATCACAAATTCTTCAAAGCCCATCGGCATAAGCATGCGGTGCGTGTAAGCATAGCAGCCCATGTATTCGAGCCAGAGGATAATCACCGCCGGGACAAATGATGCAATTCCAAGCGTCACCCAGGAACGTTCGGCATAGTTGTAAAATTCACGAACGCGCTTGTCACGAAGCGGGAACGAGGCAATATACACAGCCACGAGCATTCCCGCCAAATGGAACATTGCAGACAAAAGCCCAAGTGCCAAAAATCCCTGGTAATTGCCTTCGATGTTACCGACTGAATGAATCTCTGTCTTGACCGGATCATCGAACGAAGCTGTAAAGAGGTCCGAGCCGATACTTGTGATAACCGCACGAATTTCCTTTGTCGCAAACATGTTTGTGAGGTAGTTCTGGCCGCTAGAATAAACAGGAATCACAGGCGCTTCGAGACGCAAAGCACGGCGTTCCAAATCTGTCGGGAGAACAATAAACGTCTGCAAGTCGCCGCGAATCACCGCATGTTCGCATTCGCTCATGTCATGGCAATTCACCTTGACATCGAGCACGGGGCTCGACTGGAGCGCGCGTTCCAAGCGGTCTGCCAATTGGCTATGGTCCTGCTTGAGAATGCCTACCGGAATGTGCTGTACAATTTCATTCGAGAACATTTCCAGCATGAACACGGAAACGCCTACGGGGAGCACCGCAAGAATCATCCACAAGACTAGCTTGTGGCCAAAGTAAATCTTCCCGATTGTCTTTAAAAGACCTTTCAGCACGATAACCTTCTATCTAATTACTGAACATCATCGGCAGGGAGCAAAACGCTCATGCCCGGGCGGAGGTTTTCGACCTTGTGCGTCGGGCGCATGCGGACTTCGAACGTCTTGAGGTCAAAGCCAGAGCTTTCCTTGGAGCTGCGCCATGTAGCATAGTCACCGACAGAAGCGATATAGCTTACGACCATTTCGATGGTCTTGTCGAGAGCCGGGACCTGGAGATAGAACTTTTTGCCTTTAGAAACGTTCTTGAGGTAATCTTCACGGAGGTGGAATACAGCCCAGGAATCATTCAAGTCCGTCACGGCGATAATCGGCATACCGGAACCGACAACTTCACCTTCTTCGGCAAGCTTGAGGGAAACTTCACCGGTAATCGGCGTACGAATCTTGGTTTCTTCGAGATAGGCATCAACTTCGGCGTTGGCCCCCTTGGCCTGCATCACGAGAGCGTTTGCTGCGGCCTTGTCTTCGCTACGGGCACCGGCAACAGCCTGGTTGTACTGAGCGCGGGCCGCATCAGCAGCAGACTGGGAAGCCTTCATCTGCGTTTCGGCTTCATCGCGCTTTTGGAGCGGAAGCACACCTTCGTTGTAGAGTTTCTGCACGCGGTTGTAAGTGTTCTTGGCAAGCGTTGCGGCTTCTTGAGCGCGATCAGCCATTGCCTTGAGCGCCGTGATGTCTTCACTGCGAGCGCCATTGCGAGCCTTGCTGGCCTGAGCCTTGGCAGCACCGAGTGCGCCCTGAGCCTGCATCTTCTTTGCTTCGATTTCCGGGCTGCTGATAACAGCAACGAGAGAATCCTTGTTGACCACATCGCCTTCGTGAACGAACAAGCGTTCGATACGGCCCGGGACCTTCCCTGCCACGAGCACGCGGCGGGCTTCCATCTGGCCTTGCAAGAACTGTTCACGCGGTTGCGTTGCAAACTGTTGGAGCTGGGAGATGCCCATAATGACGAGCACAATCAAAGCCAGAACGACAACAACTTTTCCAATCATTTTCAATGCGTTCATTATTTATTCTCCGTTTCTAAATTCTGTTCAACCGGTTGAGTTCCGGTCGGGACTTCACTGGATCCTTCGCTTTGCTCAGGATGACGAGTTGCGGAAGTCGCTTCACTGGATCCTTCGCTCTGCTCAGGATGACGATCTGCAGCAGAGGCTTCACTGGATTCTACACTCTGCTCAGGATGACTAGCGGCGACAGGCTTTTCAACTACAAGCTGCTTAGATACAAGAACTGTACCTGCGGTAGAGACTTCGCCGGCCGCTTCGAGGAGTCCAAGCCATGCAACCACGGCATCGTAATGAGCCTTGAGGTCAGCCACCTGCAAGCGAGAAAGAGCAAGCTCTGCATCGACGACATCAAGACCTGTAGCAAGCCCTGCTTCGTAAGCCTTGTTCTGGCTGCGCAAAGCTTCGTCAGCAAGTTCACGCGTCTTGGCAAGGCTTGCGAGCCTACCCTTTGCATGTTCCAGTTCACGCCAGCGCTTTTCAACCAAAAGCTTCAAATTGTCCATCGTTTCTTCTTCAAGGCTACCCAAAGAACGGTCCATCGCCTTTGCGGAGCTCACCTTAGCGCGGGTATCGCCACCCTTGAAGATATCCCACTGCATCTTGGCGCCAATAGCCCATTCCGGTTCGAGGATTGTCAAGTCCTTGGTGTAAAGTTCCTTGTAGCCAAACAACGCGATTGTCGGGAAATAATCGGCACGGGCAGCGCTAATCGCATTCTGGTTGCGCTTGCGTTCAATGCGGAGCTGACGGAGGCCCGGGTGTTTTTCCATGGCGAGAGCCTTGAATTCATCCATCGAACGGATGTCTTCCGGAGATTCAACAGGCGTTGTCGCGGTGAGGCTAGTGTCCGTGTGCAGCATGCTTGCAAGAGCCATACGGGCAAGAGACTGGTCGCGAAGGGCGTCTTCGTAAGCGTTCTCGGCTTCGGCGAGGGCCACTTCGGCGCGGAGGCGTTCGGTCTTGCTAATTTGGCCGCCCTCTTCGAGCTTCTTGGAACGTTCCAGATGTTCCGCTAAGTCCTTCTTGGTCGTTTCGCGCATGCCGACAAGTTCTTCGCAAAGGCGGAGCGTAAAGTACTTGGTCGCCACATCCATGAGCACGGTGTTCTGCGCCATTTCAAATTCGGCCTTGCGGGCATTCACATTTTCCTTGGCGGCATCATAAGCGGAATAAATCTTGAGACCAGTAAAGATCGGCCACACGACGGTCAAGCGGGCATTAAAGAACCAATCGTCTTGCACCTTCATGTTGAAGTCGGCATCGTTGATGTTCTTGGTCGCTGCAGCGCCATACTTTTCCGCATTTTGCACTGCGGCATCATTTGCGTCTTTGCTATTGACAACACCTTTCCAAATTTCAGCAGACTTGGCATCCACAGCGGCTTTTGCAGATTTATCGTCTAAACCCAGGCTCTTTGCTTGAGCAAGAGCTTCCTGATAAGCCTTGGAGTAGGCCCCATTGTACGTGGAGACATAAGCCTTGGAATAGGCGGCCGCACCCGCGATATCGCTCAAGGGCTGCTGAATGCGCCCAAGGTCGATATTAATGGGATCATTGATTTTGGTAATGCCAGCCGACAGACTCACTGTCGGGAGGAATCGGGCAAAAGCTTCCTTTTCGCCACTTTCGGCAATATCCACTTTAGCCTTTTCAGCTTTGATTTTTGAATTGTTAGCCATGGCCATGTCCAACGCATCCTGTAGAGAAAGCGATGTCGCATTAGCAGCCACGCAACCACTGAGAATAAAAGCAAAGTACCGTTTCATAGCTACAATAATAATACAAAAAGATGACAACAGCTGCAATTCCAAAACGACGCAATTCCCTCATGTAATAAAAAAAGTTCCGACAAAATGTCGGAACTTTTGGCGTAAAACTCAATTTGAGTAAATTTACTTGCCCGGAGTCGGAGCGAGAGCACTCCAGACTGCAGAACCGTAACCCGATGTGGTAAAATCCTTACGGTTCAAGCTCTTGCCCTTACCATCGGTTTCTGTAAGGCCTGCCCAGCGGTCGCTATAAAGCGTAGCATCAGAAATTTCATAATACCACTGCTTTGTGTTATCGGACTTGGTCACGTAAGAATACGGTTTCTTGACGGCAACAGTTTCACCGCGGTTAGAGAGTTTACCTGCATAGAAACGAACCGGAACTGTTTCGGCAATCGAATAACGTGCACGGAGCAAAGCTTCCTTCGCCTTGAGAGAATCGTTAAACAGGACCATCTTGCCACCAGCAGCAATCACATCGCCGGCTGCAAATTCCATGTTCACGCCTTCAATCTTCCAGCCCTGCGGAGTGTTGTTAACGTTTTCAACAAGCGTCACATCCGTTGTTCCCTTGTTCACAAGTTCAAGGAATTCCAGATCGTTCGGGTCATTTTCATTTTCGTGGTAATGGATTTCATTGATGAAAATCGGACCAGCCTTAAGCGCAGAGTTTGCGGCACCCGGAGTTTCCGTAGCCATGGCACCCTGAGCCACCGTACCGCCAGCAACTTCGACAATACCGCTAGACTGCTTACCGGCGAAAATCAGCAAGCTCGTTTCCTTACCCGTGCGAACACCGGCTGCAGCTTCGTACAGATAAATTTCATCACCATTTTCGCTCAAGTAAAGACCTTCACCAAAGACATCGGCAGAAGCGTCGAGGAGCAAATAGCCATTGGCCGGAACAACCGTATTGGCGCCACCGACAGTCCACTTTTTGCCTTTAAGCTTGGATTCAAGTTCCCAACCCTTAATATCGACAGGAGCGGTACCGTAGTTGTAAAGTTCAATCCAGCCTTCAGTTTCATTAAGAACATACGGCTTGATTTCGTTCAAGCGAACCGTAGTTGCATCGAGAACCTGATCATCACCAGAGCACGGGTTGCCATTTTCAACAGCGCTAGCACCCCAAGAGTTCGGGTCCGCTTCGTTACCGGATCCACGATACACAAGGGTACGGCCATTGCCATCGGCAAGACTCGGCCAAGGCGGCAAGTTACTGAATGCAGCACTCACGTCGCCTTCACCGCGAAGTTTCACTTCGACGACATCGCCTTCGTTCACAAGCTTTGCCACAGCATTCGTCTTGGAATCCTTATCCCACGGGCCATAAACTTTACAGCCAGCTGGCAAGTTCGAATAAGTCTGCTTGAACAGAGATACATCATTGGTAACAATAACGTATTCGCCCTTCTTCAAGGAACCATTCGGGAAACTGAAAGACACAGCACCGTCCAAGCGGAGGTTGCTGAGTTGCATGTCCGTAATATCCGGGCCTTTCTTGATATAGACTTCGACCCATTCCAATGCAGAGCCACCCGGCGCATTGTACATGATTTCGGAGACGCCCATATTCGTAATCGTAGAATCGACGACACCTTCGGCACTAGAGCTAGAAAGCACCGGATTCTGATTTTTCGCAGAAGACGACGACCCAGTAGAAATATCAGAAGAAGAGGTCGCGATATCACCACTGCTATTCGGAGTAATTGTCGAAGAACTAGACGGTTCAGAAACCGCATTGACAGGGCTAGTTTCGTCATCGGAGCAGGCTGAGAACAGGCCAAGAGCGGTGACACAAGTGCCTACAGCAAGCCATTTTTTTGTATTCATGAGCGCCTTCCTTTTTTAAATGTTAAACGTATTTTAGAAATTTCCCGCGAGAGAAGTCCAGTACGGGCTCTTGAAACGACGCGGATTTTCGTAAACTCTTTTCCATTCTGCAGCGGCGTTCCCGAACTTGGAGAATGCACCGTGCTTTAAATTCAATGCACGAATCAAGTCGAACATCCAGTACGGCATCTGGGCTGCCGGGCACTTGAGTTCGAGAACGGCATCGGCACCCGGCTGGAAGAATCGCGGGAGCCCCGTGGAGTGCATGTAGTGCGGGTCCACAGTGTAGTCAAAGCCGTTTTCTTCGCGGAAGCGCATGCCGGTGTCAATCGTCACGCGGGAGTATTCTTCGCGAAGGCCAAACCATGCACGCCGCTTGTACTGCGTAAGGAGTCGCGGGTGTGCACCATGGAGTTCCGTCTTGTACAAGAAATCCTTGAGGTACATGCGGTCTTTATCGCTCTTGCACGGCCATTCCTCGGGCTTCATATTCCAGACTTCACCGGGATTGATACCCTTGATCGTTGCACGGCTCTTGTAGCAGATGTTGCGAATCTTACGCTTGACTTCGAAATGGAACGTACCATCCTGAGCGGGGTGTTCACCGTACGTGCGGATACGCATGTTGAAACGGTCCAGGAGCTGTTTCTTTTTCCAGCCGAGGAACGTCCACGTCGGTGTGTCCAGGTAGAGGTTCGTAATCCAGTAGAATCCACCCGGAGTAATCTTGGAATAGTAGTCTTCTTCGCAATACGGCGCCAAGAACGCACCAATCCGGTCCGCCCATTCGACGGGGATATGGTACTTCAGTTCGAAGCGTTCTAGAAGACTAAATCCACGGGCTTCAGCCATAAATTACCTGATTCCTTCACGAAGGTGATTTGCAACATCCTGACGGGCAAGACCACCTGCGTAATCGAGCAAAGCCAAGTAACGTGCAAAGATGTCGTATTCGAGCTTAGCAGCCTTCAAGTCGCTTTCGAGTGCACTTTCACGGGCGCGGAGAAGAAGGAGCGGGTCGGAACCGGCTTTGTGGGCAAACTGTTCCATAAAGCCGCTTGCATTCACTTGTTCGGCATATTCCTTCAAGACCTTCCACTGGTCGATGAGCGTGAGCACTTCTTCGGTGAGGCGGGCGACCTTCTGGTTCACTTCGCGGACTTCGTCCAAGTACTTGCTTTCGGCATCGAGCTTTTCGACCTGTTCACGAAGAGAAGCATCCTTGTTGCTATCGAAGAACGGCAAGCGGAATGCGAGGTTTACAAAGAACTTGTCTGCAGTCTTGCGGTTATCCGTATCCGGGAAAAGCTTCCTTAGCTTATAAGAAGCATCGTATGAAGCGCATTCCCCTTGGACTTTCTTAGTACAAGCCTTAGACATCCACT
Organism: Fibrobacter sp. UWB3; assembly: GCF_002210405.1. NCBI lineage: Bacteria > Pseudomonadati > Fibrobacterota > Fibrobacteria > Fibrobacterales > Fibrobacteraceae > Fibrobacter > Fibrobacter sp. UWB3. Next base: position 94,614 of record NZ_MWQJ01000011.1, on the reverse strand, counting down.
CTGATTCGAACTCGTCATACCTGGCGCCATTCTTGATGTCCTTGTATTCCAAATCCTTGTACTTTTCCATCAAGGATTCGATCTGGAGCGAATAGCCAATACCGACATGAGAAATGTAGTTGCGGTCCTTGCTGGCGTCCTGCTGAGCCTTGGAAATATCGGAATCGCGCTTGCCCTTGGCGAGAGCCACGAGCGGGAAGTTTTCGTCAACAGTCACGCCATTCTTCAGGAATTCGGCAAGTTCTTCCATCGACGGGAGGAACGTAGAATCCAAATAGACGTTGTCATAATCCGGAGCCCAGCTCAACATCTTGAGTTCGGCATCGCGGAGCGCCGTGCTATCCGAAAGCAGGTTTGCCTTAAGCGAGGCGCTTTTTTCGAGCGAAGTCATCAAGTCTTCGGCATTGAACGAAGCAGAACCGGACTTGAGGTGGAGAACCTCGATACGGTCCTGAATAACCTGCAAAAGCTGCTTGTTGATTTCGTTAATCTTCTGGCGAAGTACATAGCGCACGCCGCGTTCGTAACGGTCGTAAAGGAGGATCGAACGTTCAACGGCAAAAGTAGCCTGCTGGTAATTCTTAACGGCCTCATAGTGTGCCTTGTCGGCAGCGCGTTCGCCAAAAGCTTGCGGAGTCACGCGAAGTTCAAAGTCATGCTTGGCAAAGCTAAAACCGTCCAGCTGGTAACGGAGTTCCACCTTGTCCCAAAGCTTGAGGTTGCGTTCTTTCGATGTCGCCTCAGCGCGCTTTGCAGCAGCCTCGTACCTCGGATCTGCCTTAGCGGATTCGATCAGGCGTTCCCATGTGAGAGGGCTTGCGATTGCCGCCGCAGTCAGTGCGAGCGTTAAAAAGGATACAGTCTTCATTACTTCTTAGCCTTCTGTTGCTGCTTTTCCAAGTTGCGCTTGCTCGTTTCGGTGATGGTCACCATTTCGCCAAGCAAGAACTTATTTTCTTCAGGGATCTTGATGGTCACTTCGCGGCCATAAACCGGAATTTCCGGCATCTTCCACATGCGGGTCGGGAACGGCACGATGCGGCTCGAAAGGCCAACCACTTCGCCAATCACGGCCTTGCCTTTACCGGTAAGGGAAGTCACCTTCACAGCCTCGCCGAGGTTCGTGTTTTCGTAAATCTGTTCGTTGATGTAGCCGCGGATAAGCGTCGGGGACTTGTGGGCAAGCGTTACGATCGGAGCAAAGCTCGAGACCTTTTCGCCATCGCGAACGTTCACGTCACCGACAACCCAGTTTTCCTTAGCAATCTGAGTGAGTTCCTTCTGCTGTTTGCGAAGTTCGGCCAGTTCCTTGCGGATGTTTGCAGCTTCGGTCTTGCCGCTAGACTTCTGGAGTTTGTTGCTACCGCGGAGGAGGGCAATCTGTTCGTTGGCGCTCCTGGTTGCAACAGCAAGTTCGTTCTTGAGGCTCTTGATGCGCATAGCCATGGCATCGTTGCCATCGGCCTTGGACTTGGAGTTCGAGAGGCTCTTGAGCTTGGCAGAAATAGCCTTGTTGCTTTCGTATTCCGCTTCAAGGTTGCGAATTTCAGCCAAAAGTGTGAGGCGACGAGATTCGAGGTTAGCCTTGACTTCGGCCACCTTCTGGTCGATTTCGGCAGAGCTCAAGTTGCTACGGCCTTCGAGAGCGTCGAGTTCGCGGGTAAGTTCTGTAATGCGGAGAGTCAAGTCCGGGCGGTTGATCACCACGATGGTATCGCCCACATTGACTTCCTGGCCCGGCACCACGTAAACCTTTACAATTTCAGTCGGAGACGGAAGGCTGATAATCGTTTCACTGGATTCGGCAATGCCACGGAACATGGCCGCCTTGCCCTGGTAAATGAAGCCGAGCATCACGGCAAACACAACGCATGCCACCCAGGCAATAGAAAGCTTGTGGGTATAGACGTAAGCGACACCCGCATTGTTCTTGTGGGTATTCCAGAAATTGTCGAGAAGATCTTCGAGCTTATTCATTTTTCAAACCTCCTTACATTTCCGTCGTAGCGTCTTGCATCATGAACTGGACATCCGAAATGCCTTCAACCTTTGAGAGGAGCGTGAGGATTTCGGCAGCGGGCTTCGTTGCGCGGAGGCGGATTTGGTAAGCGACATCCAAGCGGGCACCGCCATCAACTTCACGCATCGTAATCAAAATAAACGTCTTCAAGTTGCCCTTCATGATATCTTCGACCTGGCCACGAACCTTGGGTTCGTTCGGGAGAGCAAAGCGGAGCATGCCGTCAAAGAAGTGCTTGGTACCAAGACCAGTGCGAGAGAGGAGGAATGCAACACAGCTGAAAGCGATTGTACCGCCGACTGCAGCACCCCAGGCGTAAACACCGCAACCGATACCGGCACCGAGAGCGGCGAAGATGAACATGATATCGCGCGGGTCCTTGAAGCTCGTACGGAAGCGGACGACCGAGAGAGCACCCATCATGCCAAGACCACGACCAACATTATCGCCGATAGCCTGCATCACCATGGCAGCGACCACAGCACTGAGCACGATGCCCTGCACAAAGTTTCGCGAGTACGAAAGTCCGAGGAACGTTTTTTCGTAAGTCCATGCAATAGTCGAAGACAGGACGAACGCGAGAATCAGGGTGTATGCAAGCGTAATAATCGTTGCGTTTGTTGAGCTGGACTGGACAGCAAGAAGGTCAAGCATAATAACTCCGTTAATTAATTCTTTTTTTAGCCCGTTTTCCCAAAATCTACTTAAAAACAAGGCTTTCACACTCACTCTTATGTAAATAATGGACTAACAAAAAAATTACAATCCGCTTGTGAATTTCGGATTTGGGCGAATTTCACCCAATTTTTTTATTCCAGGCTGTAGAACCCACGCTAAAAATAATAAAACTAGTTTTTTCGTTCTTGAAAAAAATAATTACATGTTGGTTACCACAACAACGCATTGAGCCAGTCGCAACGTATGTTTATTTTCGGTAACAGAAACGCGGTTTGTAGGCGGCAAATATCAGCTGTTCACGCCGTTTGGTTAATAGAAAGTTACAAAAAAGTCTCCGTGGAGCAATGGCGAACAGAATGGAGTGATTGAAGTATTTCGGAGTTTAAGATTCATCAACACAAGTCCATAAAATTCATATATTCAGGATGCGACCCAATTTAGCAGACACCGTCATCGCCAAATATAGCGGAGACACTTCTGAGATTATTCCTGCGGGAAGATTTTATATGATCAAGAACACGCCTCTTTCTTCTCAAGAGCAAGATTTATTAAAAGAAAAAGGCATTTTTGATTACGGCATTGTGGGCAAAGATAATGATAAAAAATTGAAATAGAAGAGGAATGTTTTACAGCAAGTATTCACATTGATTCGTTAAATTGCCTTAGCCAAAACGATGATATTGTATTCTTTTTAATTGATCGAGGTCCACCGCTATCACTAAAAACAGCGAATGACTTTCAGAGAAAAGAAGAAATTTAAAGCGTACAGAAAAGTCCTCGCGGAGCGAGGACTTCTTGGTATTAGGAGTGAAATGTCTAAAGCCCGTTTTTATTGAACAACGTGTAGCCGCGAACGAGGCCATCTTGGAAAAGGCGAACAATGTAATTGCCGTTCTTGAGACCTGCGATATCAATGTTAAATTCGCTTGCACCTGCGGGGAGCATTTGCGTGAGTTTTAGGCGCCCATCCATTGAATAAATTTTTACGTTCATCGTGCGGGAAAGAGCGCTCGGAGATGCAATTTGGAGCGTTTGACGGTCTGCACGCACGCGAAGGCCCTGCTTTACAGCGGCAACCGGCTTGATGCTTATCGGCGGGTCTTCTACAACGGGCTTTGGCTTGTTGCGGAGGAGGCGCACGCCAAAGATACCTCCCACCATTCCAGAGCTTGCCGAGAAGGAGATACGCACAATCTTTTTGCCCTTCACCATTTTGTCCGGAATCGGGTAAGTCACGTTCACGAATTCATCTTTTTTCCAGCGGTTCGAAATCGTTTCGGTCACGAGCTTTTCGCCGTCAATGGAAATGTCGAATTCGCGAGTGCATCCTTCGTTGCCCCAATAGCGCACCATGAGACTCAAGGAATCTTCGCTATTCGTCTCGAATTCGTAGCTGATGAGACCGCCATCGCCGCCGGAGCACTTACCAGCATCGCGGTAGAATTCACCTTGGTGCGTGCCGGAAGTGGAATTTTCGATTTTCATCTTGTGGTCTACTTCTGGCTGCTGCTCGCCCGGAGCGACCTTATCGACAGTCTTTTCGTCAAGCGCCAAGGCTTCTTTTTGCTCTTTTTCAAGGCGGTCGAGAATGCTCGGGTCCGTAAGCACCATCCAGTACATCATGTAACGAGCGTCATGCACTTCGTAGAAGGGCTGCAAAAGCAGGTTTGCGTCTTTTTGCTTTGCGAAGAGGTAAGGCGCCTTGAAGTGCAGCGGTTCGCCCTTCACGGGTTCCACTTTCGAGGGGATATCTTCTTTTTTGCTTGCAAGCATCGGCGCCTGGTCCAGCGATTCCAGCGCACCGGAGGCAATGTGGCTCCAGCGACCATCATCGGCGACAAGGCCGTTCAGGTTAGCCGTACCTGTCTTTGCCGAGAGCACAATCGGACCGTGCAAAAGCGCCACGTAATCGGTCACGCCCGGCAAATCCTCGACGTGCGTGTACATCGGGTAAAGCACTTCGACGACATCACCCGACTTCCAGGACTTCCCTGCCGAAACGTAGCTTGACGGCGTCGATTTTTTCACGACAGTATCGCCATTGACGATGACCTTGAATGCACCTTCCTTGACCCAGTACGGATGGCGAATCTGCATGTCAAATTCACCGCTACCCGTAATCGTGAACTTGGAAGATTCACCCTTCGGGAAGGCGGTTTCCTGCTTGATTTTGACGCTCTTGTCTTTCCAATTCAAGACGGAAGCCGCAAAGAGGTTCACATAGAGAGCGTCCTTGTCTTTCGTATAAATAAACTGGTTGTACTTGGCCGGATTTTCCATGCCCGAACCTACGCAGCACCACATACCCGCATTAACCTTGGAATACACGCGGTAATGGCGCGGACGAGCCGGAGTGAAGTAGACATAGCCGCCATGCGTCGGGTGGATTGTCGAAAGGATGTGATTGAAGAGGGCGCGTTCGTAGAAGTCGGTGTAATGCGCATCGTGCTTGATGTTGAACAGACGTTCCGTCAACTTGAGCATGTTGTACGTATTACAGGATTCTGGTCCTTCACGTTCTTCCACGAATTTTTTATGGTTGTTGAGCGCCGGGAAATGTTCCGAAATGCTGTTGCCGCCAATGGCGATACTGCGTTTATTCACGACCGTCTGCCAGAAGAAATCGGAGCCCTTCTTGTACTTTTCATCGCCCGAGAGTTCTGCAATTCGTGCAAAACCCACAACCTTCGGCACCTGCGTATTCGCGTGGACATTCGTCAAATTGTCATTGCCCTGCGACATCGGATTCAAAAGCCACTGGTGCGACCACTTCTTGGCCGCATTCAGGTACTTTTCGTCTTTCGTGAGCTTGTAGGCGTCAGCGTAAACTTCAGGCATGCCGCCGTGTTCCGTGCCGAGCATCTGTTGCATCTTGGAATCGTTCAGGCCGTTCGTAATCGTGATGCCCCAGTCGCAAAGCGCAAGGAACATCGTCTTTGCCTGTTCATAGCCCGCATAAACATAAGCGTCGCGCAAGCCCGCATAAAGCTTGTGGATATTGTACCACGGCACCCAATAGCCGTTTTGTGCGCCAGCATCGCCATTCTTCATCTTGAGCCACATTTGCTTGCCGTTCGGCACGCCGCTAATGTAGCCCTTGAAGTTATTGTCCTTGGAATTTTGGTCCTGAATCGTCTTGAGTTCTTTCAAGATGTATTCGAGGCGTTCCTTGACCTGAATGTCATCATTGTCGGCGTAATGCATCGCCAAGGCACTCAGGTAATGCCCCAAAACGTGGCCATCGAGACCCGCCCAGTTCGGGAACTTGCTCGCCTTGGGGCGCATTCCCGCTTCTTCGTAAAAAGGCGCGAGCAAGCGGTCCACATCGTAGCTGAGAAGCGTTTCGACGTTCAAGTCCTGGCGTTCCTTCAAAACGCCATCCAAAAGCTGTACATCCGACAATGCGAACATGTCGGGATAAAGTACATCCTGTGAAAATCCGAGACCGCACGCAAGCCCCGTCAAGGCGAGCGCCGTGCGAAAATGTTTACCAAACCATCCTAACTTCATAAGAGCCACCTTTTTTTGCGACTTCATCTTTTTTGTCATAAAGGAGATGCCTGCTCGGCGGCAGGCATGACAAGTTCAAAGAAAAAGTACCGTCTCTGTTTAGAAAATAGATTGCAGAGCAGGCGTTAGGTATGGGGTTTGGGCAATTAGTTTTGCTGATTTGACAAAGGGCTAAATTCCAAACGAATCGATATGGACGCTGTTGTCGCCGCAGTTGGTTGTGGATTCGGCGGAAAAATCTTCCAAAAGGGTGTCGAAAACGGCAGACTCGTCAAAATAGGCACAATAGGCTTCGAGGGTTCCGCTTTCATCGCAGGCGCCACTAAATTCATCATTTGCATTTTTGAGTAAGCAAAGATTTTTGAATTGTTCGAAAAGTCCGTCGCAGCTGCTGCCAAAATTTTCCAGTTTTATACTTCTTTCTACGCGATTGTTTGGCCCAATCTTAAACTGGGTAGAATAGTTTTTCTCATCAATTTTACAAAATGCCGAGGCGCCCTTTTCTTCGGAGTACACATCTATTTGGCCCTTATTTTTTCCATCACTCTCTACAACTTCAACTATAGTGTACGATACAGAAGCCACGTTTTCAAAAGTGACACTCAGTACTTCTTCATCTTTAACAATAACACTCTTGTATCTCACAATAAAGATTTCGCCATCAGACGAACTGCTCAAATCACCCTTTGAATCAGGCTCATCAGTAACAGAGCTGCTTGAAGAAACGCCGTTTTCAGCGATTCCCGGACCTGCATTCGGATCCACTGTTCCTGTGGCGTAATTATCATTAGAGCAAGCTGCTAAAACAAGTAAAGGAAGGACTATTAAATAGAGATTCTTAAGCACGGCTCTTCCTCGTTATTTTATTGGTGAGTGGGAAAAATTGAAAGTTTATTCGACAGACCTGATCAAAATTACAACTTTCATTCGCAATAGCAACAACCTTTTTGCAACAAGCCTTGATTTCTTCGACGATTTTATTGTAGGCATCCTGATTCACACTAAGCGTAGCACCGTTAAAGAATCGTTCACTTGTAGAATAGCGATCTACAGCACGGGCGGCCATAATGGCCATCTCTTTGTGCATGGCGCGGATGGCAATGGGGAGCGCTTCTTTGGAACCGATAACGGTCTGTTCCGTTTGCACATAGTTTTTTTCGCCTTCCTTTTTCAGGAATCCCGCCTTGACAAGAAACTCGAGAACATCGCGGATTTCTTCGGCAGAGACATATTCCTTGCATTCTTCGGCAAGGTCGCGAGGCGTTGCTTCGGGCATCATCGGAGCGAGTTCTCGAATGACCGGGTACTTCCATGATTCATAATATTGAAACGCATCCTTTTCAACAACGCGAACCTGGTGTTCCAACGCAATACGCTGCATTTCAAGATATGCGGCTCGCTGCGCCTCGTTGTTCTCCGCATTGCAATAAGCGACTAACTGGTAAAAGTATTCCTCTTCGTAATCGACGAGCCCCATCGATTTGGCCACCTGACTCGCCTTGATCTTGCTGAGCTTGCTTTGCCCCATGGAAACAAGCTTCAAAAAATTCGGGGACGAAAAGCCTGCCTTGCGGCAAAATTCACGCCACGAGAACGCTCCGAGACATTTGCGTTCGTCGTAATAATCTTGCAAATAGAGATGGTAATCGCGGTACTCGAAAATAGACTTCATAATACATAAAATAAATTTTTACAATACAGAAGTCAATATTTGTATTATACGGGAAATGTTATTTTGCTGTCAGGAAAACAATATTTTCGATTTTTTAGGAGCAGCAAAGTCTATATTATACAAAACGTATAATAGCGGGAAATAAAGGGCTTATGGCTATGAGAAAGCCCCGGCATGGGGGCCGGGGCATGTTCAATAAAAACGCGCAAGTATAGCAATTTAGCGAATCTTGACTTGCAAGACGCTATTTTTGCACTTGGCGATGTAGTTGCCTTGGCGGAGGCCATGCAGTAGCATTTCGGCCTGCCCAGCGGACACGTTATTCGTGGAGCGGACAAGATTTCCGTTCACATCAAACAACATAATATCGCCGGAAGCATAAATCGTATTGCCATCACGGTGGAGTTTCACTTGGGCACCCGCGAGAACAGTCGGCAAAGCGATGGTCACCGAGCTGCTGGACTGAGCAATTTCACTTGAACTTGAAACGGCTACGCTAGAACTGGAGACGACCACGCTCGAGCTAGACTGCGTTTCCGAGCCACCATTGATAAAGTCTTCGACGTGCGTGACGCCATTGTTCACGTAATTGCCGAGGCTATAAACACTGCGCATGGCATTGATAACATCCGTTTCGAGAACCTTGCCCACCGGCGAGCTTTGACGGCGAATGTAAGCCATGTTGTCGTAGCCGGAATTGCTTTCGTTGCCCATATCCCAAAGAATCGGGGTAAGGCCGTACTGCTTAGCCGCCGAGACGACATCCTTGTGCCACTGCACGCGCCCCTGCTTGTGGAGATTCAGGTCGGAGCCGCTCAATTCCGGAGAGCGGACGTTTGCACCGAACTCGCCGACAATGACCGGGTAACCCTTGTTCACGTAATTCGTCTTCATCTTGGCAAACTGTTCCTGCGGATGCACGATGCTCCCGAGCTTGGAATCGACAGAGCCCGCCCAGGCGTTATAACCCGCATTGCGCTTGGGTTCGCTAGCCTTGGTGTAATCGCCATAGTAGTACTGCGGCTGAATCGGTTCGCTGGCGCCCCAGTCCTGTTGGCTCGTCATGAGTGTGTACTGGTACGGATCGTAGTAATGCACTTCGAACATCAAGCGGCCTTCGACCTTGTCTTTCGGGAAGGTGCTTACCGGAGCACTTTTGACCGACTTGTCGATGTCAGTATTGAGGCCCTGGATAATCAAAGTACGGGTTTCGTTGTTGCCACCCGTAGCACGTACTGCGTCAATGAACGTCTGGTAGTAATGCATAAGCGTAGACACATGCTGCGATGTCCACGTGTTCACATTCGGGCCGGGTTCGTTTGCGCCCGCGAAGAGCAAGCATTCGTTGTAATTCTTAAACTTGTTCGCAATCTGCGTCCAGTAAGTCTTCATCTTGTTGTCGATGGTGTTATCGACGCTCGTGCCGATGTTGCTCTGGAACCAGCCACCTTCACCTTCGTGGTGGATGTTCAAAATCGTGTAGAGGCCTGCGCGCATGGCGTAATCAACGACCGTCTTCACGGAATCGAGCCAACTTTCGGTGACCTTGCCACCGCTAGTGTGACTGTCCCAAGCGCAAGGAATACGCACCGTATTGAAGCCTGCCGCCTTCACGGAGTCAAGCAAAGCCTGAGTCGGGAAAGGGTTGCCCCAATTGGTCGGGTCGTTAGGCACTTCCATCGAGTTACCGATGTTGAAGCCCATGCCCATCTTGGCTTGAACTTCTTTTGCTGTTGGAAGTGTGGCTGCGGAAACAGAGCCTGCTAAAAATGCAACGCCACAGGTGATTCCAAGAATTTTAGACCAATCCATAACATCTCCTTAAATAACCTTTCCTTTGAATATAATCAAAAGATTTGGGAAAAGGCGATGTCAGAAAAATGGAAGAATTGACAAAAAGGAACGGGGTTAAAGGCGACCCCGGAACAGAGTCCGGGGTGACAACGCAAAAAAGGATGGCCGAAGCCATCCTCTTTTTAAAGTGCGTAAGGTGATTCCGGCACGGAGGCCGGAATGACAGTCCAAGCAAGAATTACTTCTTCAAGAACTCGTTGATGCCTGCAGCAGCACGACGACCTTCGCCCATGGCGAGAATCACGGTTGCAGCGCCGAGCACGATGTCGCCACCTGCATAGACCTTTTCCATGAAAGTCTTGTTGGCGGTTGCATCTTCGAGAAGGATGTGACCCTTCTTGTCGACGGAGAGTTCCGGAGTGGTGTTGCTGATAAGCGGGTTGGAACCGTTACCGATAGCAACGAGCACAGTGTCGCATTCAATTTCGAAGCTTGCGCCTTCGATCTTGACCGGACGCGGACGGCCCTTTTCATCGGGTTCGCCGAGTTCGTACTTGTCGACGAGCATGCCACGGACGTGACCGGCTTCGTCACCAAGAATCTTGGCCGGGTTCTGCAAGACGCAGAATTCGACACCTTCTTCCTGAGCGTGGAGAACTTCTTCCTTACGGGCCGGAAGTTCGTTCATGCTACGACGGTAAATGATGCGGACCTTTTCTGCACCGAGGCGGAGAGCCATACGGGCAGCGTCCATAGCGACGTTACCACCACCGAGGACGACAACGTTCTTGCCCGGCCACATCGGCGTATCGGCATTTTCCTTGTCGTAGGCGCGCATGAGGTTTGCGCGGGTGAGGTATTCGTTAGCAGCGAACACACCGACGAGGTTTTCACCTTCGATGTTCATGAACAACGGAAGACCAGCACCGGTACCGACGAACACAGCGTCAAAGCCATCCTTTTCGATGAGGTCCTTGAGCTTGCGAGTACGGCCAATCACAAAGTTCGTTTCGAACTTCACGCCCATAGCGGCGAGAGATTCAATTTCCTTGTCCACAATCTTCTTCGGAAGACGGAATTCAGGAATACCATAGCGGACCACGCCACCGAGCTTGTGGAAAGCTTCGAAGATGGTCACGTCGTGGCCTTCGCGGCGGACGTCAGCAGCGACGACCAAACCGGCAGGACCGGAACCGATCACAGCCACCTTCTTGCCGGTAGCAGGCTTAACGGCCGGAACCGTAGCACCACCGTTGTTGCGTTCATAGTCAGCAGCAAAGCGTTCCAAGCGACCGATTGCAACAGCCTGGTTCACATCCTTGTGCATCTTGCCCATCGTGCAGTTCATCTGGCACTGGCGTTCCTGCGGGCAAACACGACCGCAGATTGCCGGGAGCAAGCTCGTTTCCTTAATCTTTGCGATAGCAGCCTTGAAGTCGCCTTCGGCAATCTTTGCGATGAAGGCCGGAATGTCGATGTGCACTGGGCAGCTTTCGACACAGAACGGCTTCTTGCAGTTAAGGCAGCGGTTAGCTTCGACGATAGCCTGAGCTTCGGTATAACCCTGAGCCACTTCTTCCATCACGCGTGCGCGATAGGACGGTTCGAGCTGCGGCATCGGCTGAGCCGGGATAGCAGTCTTGTCCTTCGGCTTGAGCGGCTTCGGAAGGGCATTAATCTTTTCAAGTTCCACCTTGGCGGCGGCGTCCAACTGTTCGCGAGTCATATGTTCAGACATTATTTGCTCTCCTTAGCCTTGGCATCTGCCATCTTGTCGATATTGCACTTGTGGCCGTCATTTGCACCGAAGCGATGCAAAGCTTCCTGTTCCTGGGGCTTGAAAGCGCCCATACGCTGGAGCATGTTGTTCCAGTCGACTTCGTGGCCGTCGAATTCCGGACCATCGACGCAGACGAACTTCGTCTTGCCGCCGATAGTGACGCGGCAACCACCGCACATGCCCGTACCGTCGACCATGATGCTGTTGAGGCTAACGACAGTCTTCACACCATACGGCTTGGTGGTGAGAGCGCAGAACTTCATCATGATCGGAGGACCGATAGCGATGACCATGTCCGGCTTGCCCTTGGTGTCTTCGCAAAGTTCCTTAAGCGGTTCGGTCACAAGACCCTTGCGGCCATAAGAACCGTCGTCGGTCATGAAAATGATGTTGTCAGCGAGAGCGGTCATTTCTTCCTTCATGAGGAAGAGGCTTTCGTTACGGGCACCCATGATAATCGTTACCTTGTTGCCAGCAGCCTTGAGAGCCTGGACAATCGGGTGCATCGGGGCAATACCGACACCACCGCAAACGCAGACCACGTGGCCAAAGTTTTCGATATGGGTCGGAGAACCGAGCGGGCCGACCAAGACCGGGATATCGTCACCGACTTCGAACTTGGAGAGTTCAGTCGTCGTCTTGCCAACCGTCTGGAAAATGAGGGTGATAGAACCTTCATTCGTATCGGCATCGGCGATGGTGAGCGGAACGCGTTCACCATTGTCCTTGTTCGTCTGGAGGATGATAAATTGTCCTGCCTTACGTTCTTGCGCGATCAGCGGGGCGTGGACGCGGAATTGGAATACCGCGGGAGATAACTGCTTTTTAAAGAGAATTTTTGCCATAATGCGAGGCAATATAGAAATTTTTTTTGGCCACTGATAGTAAAAAAATATGTAAAGGGTCTTACAGGGCACAAAAAAGCCAACCAAAGTTGTAGGAAAAAATTTACAATAATTGTAATTATATTTATATTGTAGTTCAAAGGAGTCATGAATCATGAGAGTATCAACGAAAGGTCGATACGCTATTCGCGTTATTATTGATATGGCAGAAAACGGCGAAGCCGAATTCCACCCACTGCACAACCTGGCAGAACGTCAGGGACTTTCCGAAAAATATCTCGAAGCGATTCTTGGAGTCCTCGTAAAGAACAATGTACTCGAAGGCGCACGTGGCAAGGGCGGCGGCTACAAGCTTGCAAAGCCAGCGGCTGAACTCACGGTCTGGGAAATCCTGAGTGTCATTGAGACATCCATTAGCCCGGTGGAATGCGTTGCCGACGGGAAAAACGGTTGCGACCGTGCAGACGTCTGCCCGACACTCCCGATGTGGAAGGACTTGTCGAAAATCATCAAGGATTACTTCACGGGTATTACGATCGAGCAATTGGCCCGCAAAGCCCCCCAAAATTGCGCGCCCGCTCTGCAATGAGAAATAAAAGAGCGAAATCTAGTCACTTTCCGGACTGAACATCAGCGCTGCGCGCTACGCTTTTTAATTTCGTCCAGAGAAATACCGGAAATAATAGCGATTTTTTCAATAGGAATATCGTTAGCAAGCATCGCATCGACCATTTCAAGCTTAGGCTTTTCCTTCTTCCTTGCTTTCATGAAGGTCAAATTCGTAAGTCATATACTTGTTCCTTATGAGAGTGTCGGCTTTGTAAAAAGACACCTGGTCATTTATTGCTTCAGTTTCACGAGAGTCAACATTCCTAGTCGCAAAATACTTCATATAAGCCTTTACGACGGGATTTGTGAATTCCTCGTACTTTTTGAAAATATAAAAATTTTTGAAAGTGCGGTCGTTCAAACAGATGTTTGAGTCCTCCCGCGCCCTATTTTCGAAATGATAAATAGGAAAACCTTGACCAAAGATATCCATAGGACACAAGAAAATGATGTATTGTTCCTTTAGACTAGTATAATACCCACCCTTTGAAAGGGCTACTCCGTCACCCACGCTTTGATAGTATCTAGCACGCTGCGGAAGTTCCTTGGTATCAACCATCTGCATTTCCAGGTCAAAAGAACGGATTGTTTCACCGTTTTCGTTGGTTTCTCGTGCGAAAACATCGTAGCGTACGCCCTTATGTTCGGCATCGTAGCTCAAAACGGCTTCTGGGACTGGGGTTTCTAAGTGGTCAATTTTGATGCCTAGCAAATGTTCTATAAATGGTTTTGCAATGTGTTTATTGCTAAAAACTAGCCCGAACATAATCGGGTCTGTAATGTCAAGGTCGTCAAAAGACTTTATGTTCATAATTATACCTCCATTAAGTTTGGAGGTTCTAATCTACAATAGAGAATTTTCAAAAAGCGAAACTTTGCAAATTTTGCAAACAACTTTAAGCCGAGAGTCGCGACAACTTTGCTCGCAAAAGTTGTCATGACCGAGGCGATTGGTTGTTCTGCAAACAACCGTTAGCAAAAATGTTTATTTTGTCAACTATGGATTTCAACACTTCACTAGCAAAAAAGTACAAAGCCTCCCCAAAATTGGCCCAAAATACAAGAATCTATTCAATTTTTCTGATTTTTCCAAAGCCAAATCGTTTGCGAAGCCGCATAAAATAAGGTATATTCAAAAGTAGATCTTATAGGGGCTCTTTTGGAGCGGAGTTAAAACCTATCTTTGCGCTCGGAGCCTTAGCTCAATCGGTTAGAGCGTCGGACTCATAAAAATTGTGGCACCAGCTTGAAAGAGTTGGATGCGAATGGGAAGAAATCGGTGAAACCTAACCAGCGGCAACGCTGCACGGCAACGCCGAGCCGAGCCAGGGGTACACTCCTGGAAGGTGTAGAGACTAGCGGAGCAGTAGAGCCTGCTTAATGACCGCACAAGCCTCCCACGTCTAAACCCGCAAGGGCATGGCGAAGACATAGTCCACGGAGGTGCGAAAGCATCACAAACGTAAACCCGTTGGTTCCCGGTTCAAGTCCGGGAGGCTCCACGAAAGAGGATGAGTTGGAAAACTCACCCTCTTTTTGTTTATCTTTAGGGTTGACCGAATCGGTTATTGGTGTTATATTATAAATAACCGATTCGGTTATTTCGTTGAAAGGCAGGGATCAAAGTGGAAAAATTTTTGGCGCTGACGGAAGAAAAGAAAATGACGATCCTGAACGCAGCACTTCAGTGCTTCGGAAAATTTGGTTATGAAAAAGCATCCGTCAATGATATTGCAGTGGCTGCTCATATCTCCAAGGCATCCATGTTTCAGTATTTCGGAAGCAAAAAACAGCTCTATATTTATCTGCTGGAATACTGTAAAAAGGTCATTGAAGAAATATTTGAAAAAGCACATCTGGATTCCAAAACGGATTTGTTCGACAGGATCCTGGCATCCAGCCGCATGGAAATGGAGAGCTTCCAAAATCAGCCCTTCACCCTGCAGTTTATTACCAGCGTCTGGGAAGAAACTTCTCCCGAAGTAGCCGATGCGCTGGTGATTCTGACAGAGGAAGCCTGCAGCTTCAGAAACGATATGGTTCTTCGGGAGGAGGACGCTTTGAAATTCAAAAACCCGGAGGATGCCCGGCCGGTATTTCAGATGCTGCTTCTGATGGGCGAGGGATATGCGGCCCGGTACCGTGGGGCAAATGCTTTTGACTTTGAGACCGTCATGGATGATTTTGAGAAGAACATCGCAATTCTGCGGAAAAATTTTTATAAGGAGGAGTATCTGAAATGAGCGAGCCAATCATTGTTTTGGAAAAGCTGACCAAGCACTATGGGAAACATCGGGGAATTGACGGACTTAGCTTCTCTGTTGACCAGGGCGAGTTTTTCGGCTTCATTGGCCCAAACGGTGCGGGAAAATCCACCACCATCCGCACCCTGATGGGCCTGATCCATCCCAGCGGCGGCAGCGCATCTATTTTCGGCCTGGACTGCCAGACCAAGGCCAGTGTCATTGCCAGAGATGTGGGCTATCTTCCCAGCGAAAACAGCTATTATGAAAACATGAAGGTGCGGGAACTGCTGCAATACAGCGCAGACCTGTACGGCATGAATTGCGAAACGAAAATGTATGAGCTCTCCGAGCGCCTCAATCTGGATCTGACCCGGAAAATCGCAGACCTGTCTCTGGGCAACAAGAAGAAGGTGGGGATCGTGTCTGCCGTCATGACCTCGCCCAAGCTGCTGATCATGGACGAACCCACCAGCGGCTTAGACCCGTTGATCCAGCAGGCTTTCTACGATATTCTGAAGGAGGAGAACAGCCGGGGAACCACCATTTTCTTCTCCTCCCATGTCCTCAGTGAGGTGCAGAAGCTGTGTGACCGGGTGGCGATCTTAAAAGAGGGCAAGCTCGTGGGCATTCAGTCCATCCGAGAGCTGCGGGAAAGCGGCTATAAAAAGGTCAGCCTTACCGCTGAAACGGCCATCCCCCGTGAGTTCTGGGGCCTGCCCGGCATTGCCAACTACACCGAGAGTCCTGACAAGACCTCTGTTTCCTTTGTGTATAACGGCAATATCACGGCGATCATTGACAAGCTTCACCTGCTGCATTTGGACGATGTGCTTTTGGAAGAACCCTCTTTGGAGGAGATCTTCCTGCACTACTATGCGTAAGGAGGTGTCAGGCATGGTCATTTTGAAATATGAACTGAGAAGGCATCGAACCTATATCCTGGGCTGGGCCATCGCCTTGGCTGCGTGCATCTTTTTCATGACACCGACTTATTACAGCTTTCTGGATGCGGCCTCCGTGGAACTCTTTGAAACCATGGGCACCACGGACTTTTACAGGAGCGTCGGCGTATCGATGGAATACCTGACCTCTCCGCTGGGTATTTACGGGTTCCTGACCAGCTTTTTCATGATTGCCTCCGGCGTTTTCGGGATGCACTTCGGCATTTCCATTCACACCAGAGAATGTACGGAAGGAACCTCGGAATACCTGTTTACAAAGCCCTTTCCCCGGAAAGCAATTTATTGGGCAAAGGCATGGACGGTGTTTGTCGGCGTGGCGATCGTGGGTGCGGCGTATCTGCTGGCTTCCCTTTTCGCCATGGCAACATTCCGTTCCGGAACTCCTTGGGGAGAGTTTTTCCTGATTGCCCTGTCCCTGACCCTTGTGACGCTGTTCTTCGCTGCAATGGGGCTGATGGTGGGAGTTTTGTTTTCCCGCAACCGCAGTCCGCTGCTGACTGCCGGTTTGGTTGTGTTCGTTGAGTATTGCATTACCAGCTTCTCCAACATCGTCAGTAACCGGGCTATCAGTTTTCTGTCTCCCTACTCGTTCTTCGGAGCCGCCGAGATCTCCAAAGCCGGCTTCTATGACCTCCGGTATCTTGGGTGGTGCGTGCTGCTGTTTGCCTTGTTTTTGGTGCTTTCTTACGGTGTCTTTCTGAAAAAAGACATTCAGTTCCGCAGCTAAGGAGGTGTGAACATGAAAACATTGATTAAAAATGAATTCCGCCAAACCAGAAGACTTTTGCTGATCTGGCTGGGAATCATGCTGCTTCTGTGCGGTTTCTGCTATTTTGAGCTTCTGTCCCTACGGGACAGTCTGGATGAAATGGCAGCGATGGTCAGCCAATTTCCGAGACTGATCATGATCATGTTCGGAGTCAAAGGCGACTTGACGACATCCACCGGCTGGTATGTGTGCATCTATTTCTGGGAGGGACTGCTGGCGTTTCCTTATGCCATGTCTTTGGGACTGTCCTGTGTGGCAAGGGAAAAGAAATTCGGAACATCGGAATACCTGTTCACAAAGCCTGTGAAGCGGAAAACCATTGTTCTGGCGAAGGTGATCGTTTCGGCAGTGAACCTGCTGGTGTTCGCCCTGTTCAGCGGCGTGTGTAATTATTTCACGATCGTTCTTCCTTTGGGCGGTCTGGATCAGCCGGGAGCGGTGCTTTCCACAACGATGGGAATGTTCTTTACCCAGACTCTCTTTTTTGCCCTGGGTCTGCTGTTTTCCAGTGTGCTTCGATCCTATAAGGCTGCGGTGCGGACAGGAACAATTTCCATGCTGGCTGCCTATGGGTTGGCCTTTACTGCCGAGTACACAGGAAATCATTTCCTGGACTACCTGACCCCATTGCGTTATTTTGATGTGTACGAGGTAGCACTGCACGGTTTCCACCTTCCCTATCTCGTCTTAACGATCGTTGTGGCAGGTATTTGTGTCGCAGCTGCCCTGGATCAGTGGAAACGGCGGGAATTGTGATGTTACATGAATCGTGTATCTTGAAAACAGCAGCTAACGATATATGGAGGAAATATTTATGTTACGGCCAAAAGAAATAGTATGTAAATGGGTAGATGCCTTTAACAACCATGATGTAGAGGCAATTATGAGCTTGTACCATGATAACGCAACCAATCATCAGGTGACCAATGATCCCGTGATTGGGATAGATGCAATCCGTGAAATGTTTACAGCAGAATTTGCCACTGCCGATATGACTGCCATTGTAGAGAATATCTTTGAAGATGGACAGTGGGCGATTTTAGAATGGAAGGACCCTCTGGGACTGCGGGGATGCGGCTTCTTCCATGTTGTGAATGGTAAAATTCTGTTTCAGAGAGGATATTGGGATAAGCTGTCTTTTCTGAAGCAGCATAATTTGCCTATTGAATCGTTGTGAAAAGGTGAACAGAGCACGAAGTTGAAGGAAGGGCGAAAATGGAGCGAGGAAGAATTATTGTAATTACAGGCCCTCCGGGAACTGGAAAATCGACAGTATGGATGCCATGGAAGGAATATTCTTCTTCGTCGATGCGGGCGGCTTCCTGAAGCCAAACATACAGGTCGTTGCTCTCTGGGTTACAAGGAAGCTCTGAACCACGCCTCTGACGATACAATGCGTACAAGAGAAAAGAGGGAAAGACCGCTGACAGCATTAAAAAAGATGCAATTTTTTCACAGCATACTTTCCGAACCATGTGTGGTGTATGGCACCGCATTTCTCAGCAACACAATATACCAAGTTCGAGGCGGAGAGTCTATTGAAATAAAAAAATCCGAGGAAGAGAATATCTCTCTGCCTCGGATTTTTCGTTTCATCCCTCAATCGGCTGGTGTAGTACCTTCAATTTCAAGATGTCCCTGTGCGGACACGCCCTTCGGTTGTCGCTTTTGATTACAGCAAAAAAATGATAGAATTGGCTAAAAGACGGCAATCACAATATGCAAAACAAATTGAATTTTGTGTGGCGGATGCGACCGATAGAAAAAGTATATTAGAATTAAAAAGAAATCGAGCCTTTACGAAAGCAGTTTCTAATATGGCAATTATGGATATTACGGATATTGAACCACTTCTTATGGCTGTTTATGAACTGTTGCAGGAAAGCGGAATTTTTGTCTTTGCAACGCAACACCCTTGTTTTGTCACGTTGACTGAAAAATATATGACACCGCACAGTTACTATGATATAGCGATTGAAGGGCAACCGAAAGAGCAGATTTATTATCATCGTTCCATACAAGGTATATATGGATAAAGACTTGGAAAAGCTCATGGAAAAATATAACGTTCCATGCAAAGTCAAGAAAGTCAAAAAGCAAACTTTAGACTTGAATCCTCAAGATAAAGTCATTGACTGCGATTATGTTGACCCGGCTGGTTTTCCCCATTGGGACAAAGATTAAATCTTGAATGTCATAAAGGCCCTTTATGCTAAAGAAATTTCTTTCAGTGTATCTCCTTTTATCTGCTTGTCTTTATGCAACGGATTATGAGTGCATAGAGCTTTATGGAGATTATAGAGTTGTAATTGAAGGGACTAAAAATACAGCGAATCAAGTCAGTACAAAACGTTATTCAAGCTATAAATCCTGCAATCGTGATTTGGAAAATTACCTAAATGGTAAAAAGACTCCTATCGCATACGAGTGCATAGAACTTTATGGGGATTACAGAGTCGTACTTGAAGGAACTAAAAATCCGGCAAATCAAGTTAGCTCAAAACGCTACTCAAGCTATAAATCCTGCAATCGCGATTTGGATAATTACCTAAATGGTAAAAAGACTCCCGTTGAATATGAGTGCATAGAACTTTACGGGGATTTTAGAGTTGTGCTTGCGGGAACTAAAAATCCGGCAAATCAAGTTAGTTCAAAACGTTATTCAAACTATAAATCCTGCAATCGCGATTTGGATAATTACTTAAATGGCAAAAAGACTCCTGTTGCATACGAGTGCATAGAACTTTATGGGGATTACAGAGTCGTGCTCGAAGGAACTAAAAATCCAGCAAATCAAGTTAGCTCATTGCGTTATACCAGCTATGGGTCTTGCAATAAAGCCTTGAATGAATACTTGTCTAAGCAAAGACAATAATCTGCAACTAGAGCTTCTCCAGCTTGCCGTTTTTTATGTAAAAAACCTCTGTTCCGATGGATTTCCACTTTTGGGCGAAGCCAAGATACTTGGACTTCGTCTTTTCTGTTAGGTCGTAAGGGAACGTCAGCGACTCCACGCAATCGACCGTCACATCGCCGTGAAATTGCAGTTCAAGATAGCTGCTGATGTTGTCGCTGCGGAATTTCGTCATGTCGTTCGTCTGCGTTCCCTTCACTGGCAGCTTGCTTTCATACATGTCGTCGTAGGAAACCGCTTTCGGGTCGGTGACGAGACTGGGCTGGTATCTTTCGCTTAGGCTGTCGCCAGCCGTCCATGTGCAGGTCACTTTGTCCTTCTTGAAACGTACCGCGACATTTCCGTATTGGGTGGCGCGGTTGTGCGTCGTCGCCTCACGTAGCTTGTCATGGTCGAGAAGGTTTCCGTACTTTTCATACTGCGAGATATTGAGCTGGTTCGCCTTTTCCGTTGAACCCAGGTCAAAGAGCTTGTGTGCTGCGGATAGTCTCAAATGGCTCTGCTTGATTGAACCGTCCGCGTTTAGCGACGGGCCGCTATACCCGCCGGAGCTTCCTGTCTCGAAGGTGTTCTTGAAATGCGTGTTGAAAACCTTTTCAAGCAGGTCGTCTTCTATGTGCATCCCCAAGTCGTGCTTCTGGAACAGCTCGCGCATCGTCGCCTCGATTTCTGCGGCGTGTTTCTTTGTCGCCGAGCCGTAGTAATGTCCCTTCTTATATTTCTCGATGGCTGTATCAAGGTGTCCGAGCGTGGGAGGCAACTTGTCGCCCTTGAGGGCGCGAAGGTCGTCGATGCTGATGTTTGTCGAGAACGGGACGCTTGAGCCGGACTTGATGCCAGCCTTGATTTTCTTGAGGCGTTCGAGTCCTTCCTTGTATTCGATTTCCTTCCTTCTCGTTTCCGCTTTCTTGAGCAGTTCCTTGATTTCCGTTTTCGCGGCGTTGTCGCCCTTGGCGATAAGCGCGTCCATGTCGCTGGTGAGCTTCTTGAGAACTGCGGACTTGGGGTGATTCTTGAGGAATATCTTGATGGAGTCCACGCGGCCAAGTTCCGTTTCCCAGTCAATGAGCCGTTCCACTTCGGCGAGAGCTTTATGTCTTATAGGGGCTCTTTGTGAGCGGAGTTAAAACAAAGGAAGCCGGACTCTACGCCTTTACATTGTCGTCCCAAAATGGATTTTACTACTCAGCTTGCAATTCAAGCAAGTCTGCGGTGAGGGTCGCATCGTTCGGGAAATATTTTAAAGCGACTTTCAGCAGGCGCACGGATTCTTCGGTGCGCTTTTGTGCGTGGGCGTCGTAGGCCATATTCTTGAAACCAAAGACGGCTTCGGCATTCCCGTTTTTAGCAGCAAGTTCGTAGGCATATTCAGCGCGGTCATAGAACTTGGCATCGTACGCAAGGTTTCCCATGAAAATGGCGGCATCAGAGAAATCGGGTTTGATTTGCAAAATGTTATTCAAGATTTCCATGGCGATGTAGGGCTTTTTATCTTCGGCGAGGACATCGGCAAGCTTGTACATAATTTGCGTGTCGTCGATTTTCACGCTGAGGGCTTCGCGGTAGGCGTTGGCGCTTTCTTCGAAATTCTTGTTCAGGCGGTACACGTCGCCGAGGTAGACGAGAAAATCGGATTCTTCGGGATGGAGCGTGTAGCCTTCGCGAATTACGGCAACGGCTCGGTCAAAGTCGTTCAGAGCAATGTTTGCCTCGGAGAGCTGGTAAACGATGCTGATGTCATTTTTGTCGAGGCGGTAAGCATTTTCGATGGCGCGGAGGGCTCCGACTTTGTCGCCGGTTTTGGTGTAGGCTTCGCCGAGGTAAAGCCAGCCGGAAATGTTATCGGGGTCGAGTTTGAGCGCACGGTGGTAAACGGCAATGCATTCCGGGAACTGCTTTAAGCGGAAGTAGACGCTCGCCATATTGAAAAGTGCGGGTGCAAAATTGCCTTCGGAATAGTCCACGGCTTTGCGGTAGGCGGCGGCAGCTTCGGGATATTTGTCCATCTGGTAATAGCTATTGGCGATGTTGAAACTCACGGCAACGGGATCAGCGCCGCGGGCTTCGGCCTTGCGGTACAAGAGGATAGCTTGCTTGAATTTTCCACTGCGATAAAGGGCGTTCGCGCGATCCATCAAGTCAAAGGAAGATTGCGCTGCAAACGACGAAATTACAAAAAGCAAAACAAGAATAAACACTTTCATACTAGTCTCTAAACTTCACTTCGAAGGGTTGTTCCATGCCGCAGAAAGCAACGGCTTTGCCGTCCTTTTCGGCGGGAGCAAAAGTCATACGAGCAATAGCATCCTTCCCCGCTTGCGCAAGCCCTGAACCTGCGGGAGATTCTTCGATGACTTTGATATCATACGCGCGTCCGCCAACATCCACACAGAAACTGAGACGAAGCATGGCATCTATTTCGCGGTCTCGGATTTGCGGCGGCACCTGAAAGTTTGCGACAGAGCGGCTTTCGGGCTTTTTATCGACATCGCCTTTTTCAGTGGACAGAGCACCACCTCGAAAATCGGCAACGAGCTCGCTATTGATGGCAGCACCCGCAGTTCCTGAAACGGCGCCAAGAGCCATGGCAAAACGCGGTCCCGCTTTGGGCGAGCGCGAATTCGACTTTTGGCGGTTTGGCTTGCGTGCCGTGTGTTTTTTCTCAATCTTCTTTTCGACTTCTTCAACTTTTTTCACGGAGACTTCGGTCTTGACGAATTTCTTTTCGTGGAAGATTTTACCCGTCAAGAACAAGTTCGCCATCGTCACGGAGAATACGAGAACCATGCTCGCAAGAATCGCCGCGAGAAGGATTGAAAAACGCTTTAAAAACTTTTTTATAAACTTTCGCATTATTCACTCAAATACAAGACTTAACTGGATTCTTCGTCCCTACGGTCCTCAGAATGACGCAATTACTTTTTTGAAAGCCCGTTCCACATCAATCACGTTTACTCTGCTTGGGCGGCGATGGAGACTTTCTTGACTCCGGCCAAATTACACATATCAATGACCTGAACAAGCACGCCAGTTTCGGATTCCTTGTCCGCAATCACGACGGCTTCGCGGTCAGGCGCTTTGGCGAGAGACTGTTTCAAGATGTCTTGCAGGCTCGCCAAATCCACCTGGCGTTCATTCATGTGAATCGTCCCTTCGCGCGTGATGGCTATGAGCAAGTTTTCTTTTTCAAGTTGGCTCGCCGATTGCGCCTGCGGTTTCGTCACATCCACACCCGTTTCGCGAGTGAACGACGACGTCACCACAAAAAAGATGAGCAAGATGAACACGATATCCATCAGCGGACCCATTTCAATGCCCACGTCTTTCTGTTTTCTTCTCGGTAAATTAAAGTCCATAATAAACCTCTTAGATTGCTTCGCCTACGGCTCGCAATGACGAGTAATGCGAGAACCTTCTGCATAAGTTTCATTAACGCAAAAATCGTTAGCGCGAGTTGCAAAATAGTTGTCGATTACCGTTGCGCCAAGTTCCATTTCCTGCTTCAAGATTTCAATGCGTTCGTCCAAACGTTGCTTTAAAAGCGTCAGCGGGAACGCAATCAAGAGCCCGCTCTGCGTCGAAATCAAGGCTTCTGAAATTCCATCCGCCATCAGCACCGGATTCTGGTTTCCATACAACGTGATCACCTCAAAAGTCGAGACCATTCCCGTGACCGTTCCAAGCAGGCCCAAGAGCGGAGCGGCTGCAGCCATCACAGAAACAATGTGGTTTCCTTGTTCCATGTAGCGCACACTTTTCATCATGCGTACTTGCATGTAATCGCGAAATTCGTCATAATTTTTTTGCGCAATTTCAATCGCGTAAGAAAGTTCTCTTGAAAGAAATCCACCGCGTTTGCGAAGGTTTGTCAAAGTCGTCTGCACACGCTGTTCATCAGAGGAAGATTCGGTTCCAGCAACAGTTCTTTCGCCGGTCAAACCGCGCTGCATACGCCTCACGACTTTAGTGATATCCTTTCTGAAAAAATCGCTACCGATGCGAAACCAGCTCGAGAAAAGGAAATAGAATCCAACAACGCCCGACAAGAGGATGGGTAGCATTACCACGCCACCCGCCTCATACGTATTCCGCAGGGATTCTATGAATATGTAATGAAAATCAGTCATAATTCATGATTAGATTGCTTCGCCTTCGGCTCGCAATGACGTATTTTACTTACTTTCCTTTCCAAAGACTTTATTCATAAGCGAAGTGCTTTGCACGTAGAGTTCGCTGGTGATTTTTTCGATCTTTTCGCTCAGGAGGCCATGCAAAATCATCACCGGAATTGCAATGACAAGGCCCATTTCAGTCGTGACAAGAGCTTCGGAAATACCGCCTGCAAGCACGCGAGCGTCATTCGTTCCGACTTCGGTAATCACGGTAAAGAGCGTAATGATACCCGTCACCGTACCGAGCAAGCCCAAGAGCGGAGCAATCGTTCCCATCGCCGCCAAAAGGCCCATGCGGCGTTCGAGTTTCGGCTGTTCACGGAGCAAAGCTTCTTGCAAGGAGCGTTCCGCATTTTCACGCGTATCGTTCACCTTGTTGAGCACAGCAAACAAGACCATCGCAAGACTAGTCTCTTTTTTGAGACAGAGATTGGCGGCTTCTTCGTACTTTTTCTCGGCGACAAGCGCATCCATCTTCTTGGTAAAGCGACGGCCGAGATGACCACGATAAGAAAGCATAACGAAACGTTCAAGGAACAGGAGGAGTGCAATAATCGCCACGAGCATCAACGGATACATCACGATACCGCCCTTCTTGAAGAACGATTTGAATTCTTCGGTCCAAGTGAGTTCCTTTGCATCGGTGATAGAATTTTTGATGGCCTTATTCTGCAGCACATCCAACGGAATCGCGATAGTAGCCTGTGCGTCCGTTGCAGCACTTGCCACCGAGCCCGCCTGGTTCACGGCAGCCTTGATATTTGCCGCCATTTCCGTGGGCAAATTTGCATTCCATTCAAAGACCTTGCCCTGCAAAGCACCAGAGCGCAACAACGCCTGCACATCGCCATTGTCATTCGCCACTTCGCCGAGGAACACCGTTCCCAAGCGCAAACGATTCACGTTCACATCCGGGCGCGTACCGACCTGCGAAAGTTCAGCACCATAAGACTGCGTGTAAGTGACTTCGTGACGGGCTAGCAAATCTGCCATATAGCCCTGCACCGCAGCAATTGTATTCGGCACTTTCTTTTCGGCTTCAGCACTGGCGCGTTTCAAGTTCAAAAGGCGCTTGTTCATCCCGACCGGATAATCGCCCGCCACATCGCCAAGCGTCTTTTCAATCGAAAGCTTCACTTGCGTGTTGAGCGCATCGAATGCAATTTCTTCGCTCTTGGACTTTTCTTCTGCTTCTTCAGTGACATTCTTGTTTGCCATCACTTCTTCGGTGACGCGGCCAAGATCTGTCGAGAGCTTGGAATAGCGACCGTCCAGTTCACGAGTTTTATTCTGGTGTTCTTCGGTCAACTGCGATTCAGCATAGCGGTTGCTCCAGTGCTTGGCATCGAGCTTTTCAAGGGAATCGGCTTTTTGCATGCGGATGCGAGTGAGCGTTTCGACTTCGCGTTGCAAATTGCGCACTTCGATTTGCAACAAGGAATCCTTGATACGGGCTTCGTCTTCGGCGCTCTTCTTGTCGCTCGACCACGGCCATGCAAAAGCAGAAGAGGCGAGCATTAAGACAATTGCCAAAAACTTCACTGGATTCTTCACTTCGTTCAGAATGACGTTTGGATTCATCTCACGCCTCCCACAACAGACAAACTTACAGGCAATTTCACAATCTGAGGAGGCTTTTTAGCCTGCTTCACGTCGATGGCAAGTTTCACAGCAGCGCGTTCTTCCAGATTCAAGTTTTCATTCCATTCGTACACAACACTACCATTCTCGATTTTGCGTTCGAGGCGGCCATACTGCGCCCCATTTTCATCCACATAGACCATCCATTGGTTGCCAATGCGAAGAATCGTAGCATTTACGATTTCGCCATCCTTGCGAGTGAGCGGGCTATTGACTACAGAAACTTCATCGCCAAACTTGATTTCTTCATTCACGAGCGATTTCATGCGAGAAAATGCTTCTTCTTCGGTCACGTTACCGCTTTCGATTTCGCGCGTCAAGGATTTTGCTCTGTCAAGACGCTTTTCGCGTTCCCACGGGAGCGTCTGTGCAATTTGGACTTCGAGCTGTTTACAGATTTTGGCAAGTTCACTGCGCAATGCACGGCGCTTTGCGGCCACGTTATCGCTTTTGTTCTTTGCGCGAGCCTGCTTGTTGCGCTCCTGCTGTAGGTTTGCTGCCACCTTGCGAATCTTAGCATTCAGGCTATCGATTTCCAGATTGCGGCGTTCCACATCGGCCTTGTAGCGCTGTTCAAGCAACTGGCGATGTGATGCATCTGCACGTAGCATCGAATCAGTCGATGCGATTCGAGTATTCAAATTTTGAATTTCAGAATTCAGCTTTTCCTTTTGCAGTTTCAAATCGCGAATTTCGGATTCGTAGTCTGCAAAAGCTAGGCCCGAAAGCGAGAAAACAAGGACCGCAAAAGGCAATATATTCAATCGTTTCATAACTATTCCAAATAGGTTGTCTCTAAATTACATTATTTAAACACCTGGACCCATCAAAAGTGTCACCGTGTTTGATAAAAAATTTCAAGAATTACTGACATTCTATATGACCATCCTTGATACGGCACCAGTTTTCGCAAATTTTAGGTTCTGCACCCAAGCCATAACACACATTCTCGACTTCGCGTTTCAAAACACTAGATTTTAATTCCTGGAGATAATAACGGCTCACAAGTGCGGACTTACACTGTTCGTACTCATCCAAATCCCAGCCACGGTCAGCGCACCAAAGCCACAGATATTCCTTGCAATTGGTCTTTTTCGGATTTTCCAGGCATTCGTTTTCAAGCGCAGAACAATCCGCTATTTTGTTACTTTCAAAATTACTTGCCACACAGTAGCGCTTAAGGCCATCGGCATATGCATTTGCCTTTGCTTTTTCACTGATGGAATCCGGCAAGAACAGAGACCACTTCGTCGTATCCAGCATCATTGCCGCCTTTACGTTTGATGCATAACACGCCTTCACATGTCTATTATAAACGGAATCCCGATAATACAAGGGAGCCTTTTCATTAGCATTTTGCAAGCCCTGTAAAGAAACATCTTCATCCGGCATTCCAGAGCAAGTAACATCCTGATAAAGCCTACAGGCACGAGAATCCCAGCTATCGGCATTATCGCCTTCTGTATCTTTGCAATTACTCCAAGCCATGTGTGAAAAGCCTACAGCATCACCACTAACTTCTATGTTAATTGTCGTTTTTGCCATTCCACAAAATACGCCCATTCCATTTTTAACATTAGACTTTGGAACAACACGCGAATCCGATACAGACTGTTTTACCTTTTCCACATAATCAACATACGCATCATCGGTCGAATAAAGGTCTACCGAAATTGTCCCTATCGGGAGCATCATATTCATCAGATAAAGAGTGTCAAGAGTCTTGTTGCCTGCGACGGAGCGATTCGATGAAAAGCCCAGATTTTGCTGTTCTTCCAGAGGATCGTGCATGGCAATTCCCCTATATCCCTCATCATCGGCATCCTTCATTCCTTTGAACATCTGATTCATCGTGGTATTTTGCGATTCACCGCCTCTTATGTCGTAGTTCATAATTGAAAGAACGCCTCGTACAGTTTTATCATAATCCAAAGCAGCCTTCACAAATTCCATATCCATCGGATATTCCAAAAAGTTCACATAGAACAAATTAGATTCACTGCGATTTTCTTGCCACACATAGCCACCCTTCTGTTGCGGCACATTCATACCCTTGACGGTCACTCGATTCGGAATCGTTGCGATTGCCTTATAGGTTGATTGCACAGTATGGCCTGCACTATCCCATTTAAATGAGGCGCTTAGCTCATATGATTCGCCAGAAACTCCGTAAAACATATAAGGTGTATAAAAGCAATTCGGGTTCGATGATTTGGGTTTAAGAACCGCAGTTGTATCCAGTTCTTTAGCTTCTCCGCCGAACACAAATCGTCCGCTAACAGTCACATTTGCGCTATCGTAAAACGCAAAATCTTGCGATGAAGTTTCGTCGAGCTGATAGACTTTTGAGAAACAAACATAAGGATTTCCGTGCGCCATCACGTATCCGTACGTATAAACGCCCGTATAGACTTCGCGCTCTTCGGGATAGTATTCCCATGGGCCATGAAAATCGCAGGCAACGAGCAAAACAGACGAGAGAATCCAGACGAGAGACGAAAGGAATCGCCTACAAGATCCTTCGACTACGTCCTTACGGACTTCGCTCAGGATGACACAATTTTTCTTTTGTCTAGAAATAGTATTCATAATTCAGCATAATCGGTAAAAAGGGGAACTGAGAAATCGAAGTCTTTTTCGGCGGGTTCTTGCGCGTATCGTAGAACGTAAAGAACATGTTGTCGTGATCGGTCAAGTTGATAATTGTCCAGCTGAAATTCCACTTGCCTTCGCGACCGATATCAATCGCTTTCAAGTCAATTCTGAAATAATCCGTCTGGCGTCCCGCATTGCGGCTTCCTGGTAGCACGACAACTTCATCAGAATATTTTTGCGATCCGATTTCCTGTTGCAAATAATATCCCTTGTATTCGCTAATCGGCATGCCCGATGAATACTTGAGTGCAAGCGATGAACGGAAATAGCGACCTTTTTTCTTGTGTTGCCATAAAGCATCTTCGCCACCTTTCCAGTTAATGCCCAAATCCATCTTCAACGCATAGGGCTGATGCCAACTCGGGAAATAAGGTTTGGATCCATCATTGGCTCGAGCAACACTTATACTTTGGCTCCAGTTGATTCCACCAAACCACCAGCCTTTATCTTTACGTAACGAAAGTTCGTAACCGAAAGAATAGCCATCCGCCGTGCCAAAATTATCTGCCAGCACAAGACTCTTAGAAGAATTATCACTCGTGTCTGATTTCATAGCAAACGTGTTCAAGTTATTTTGAGTTTTATAATAAACGCCTGCGGTAAAATCATAACCTTCAAAAAGATCGCGTTGGCTATATTCCGCAGCAAAGAGCCACGATGAAGCCGGCTTGATATGCTTGCCACTCGTCGTTGTCGTTGCCGGGTAATAGAATTCGTTTAACGTTTCCTGATCGGTATAGACGATTGAATTCATGTACTGCAAATAATAGCCGCCATAAAGTTCCAGAGATTTCGTATCGTCAAGATTAATCGTTAGCGATGCACGCGGTTCAATGCCGAAATGTTCCGCAGCTGATTGATAATTGAAACGCAAGCCATATTGCAATAACAAATCTGGCGAAATTTTCCAAGCATCCTGCGCATAGGCTACATGGTGGAATGCCTCTTCAATATCGGCCACACCAATGGACGCCATCTTTTCCTGATAACGTTCATAAACGTATTCCAACTCGTAGCCAAACGTAAACGTGTGCTTATCGATACCGCGATAGTTCAGCCATTGCTTACCAGCAAACGTGTAAAGGAGCATTTCAATCGACATCAAGTCGCTCACCTTCATCGTCTGATAGAACTGGCTATAGGCAAATGTGGCATTGTATTCCCAGTCACCATCAATGCGGTGGTAAATGCCAAGCGGAATGGCAACATTGCCCCAGTCCATATAAAGCGGGTCGAATTCAAGTTTATCCTTGCCAATATAAAAACTGAGTTTCATTCGCGTATCTTTGGAGAAATCGTACATAAACGTTCCCTGCAAATCCGTGAATTCATAATCCAGATCCAAATCCAAGAGGCCAATCGCATTGCACAAGTCAAGAATGTAGCCGATGTAAGTTGTACGACCTGCAAGCACCCAACGCGCTGGACCTTTATGGCCTTCGGTATGGAGCTGTGCTGCAAACGTACTGATTTTGACACTCGACTTGCTAAACCATTCTTCGACAGAATCCTGGCCACCCGCGCGGCCTTCCATTTTGAGCACAGAGCTTAAGCGGTTACCGTACTGCGCTGGGAATCCGCTCTTGTAGAACTGCACATCGTCAATGCCTTCGACGAGGAACGTGCTGAAAAGTCCAAAGAAATGCACCGGAGAATAGACGACAGCGTTATCGAACAAGAATAGATTCTGATCGGCAGCGCCACCACGCACGTAAATCTTGGAACTGAAATCGGAACTCGCAACAACGCCCGGGAGCGCCTGAATGCTCTTGATCACGTCCGCTTCGGCAAGGCCCGGCATGCGCTTGATGGACTTTGCGGAAACGACAGATTCACCCGGCTTGCGTTTGGGGCGACGGCGCAACTGCACCACGACTTTTTTGAGTTCGGTCACTTTGGAATTTGTGCTGCCCGAAGCAAGAAGCTTTTCAACATCGACATCGGATGTGCTATCAGAGATTGCCGCGCCTTTGGCAGAGTCTACTGGATCCTTCGACTCCGCTTGCGCGGAGTTTATCCCGGACTCCGTTCCGGAACCAACCTCGTCAACAGTGACTTCGTCGGGGCCAAGCGTTTTGCTGAACGTGCTATCATTACCGAAATACAGAAGTTCATAGCATTTTTCCTTTTCGGCACCAGAAGTATCCGAATTCGTCACGCAAATGTTCCAAAGCGTATCGGCAGGGAGAACGACGCTAAAAGGCGTCCCCACGGTCGTCTGCAAAGCCTCGCCCGTTTCAAGAATTTCGACATTCAGCTTTTCGTGAGCTTCAAACGAGTCATCCTGAACAATTCCATTGAAGATAATACGTTCGTGGGCTGCTGCAAGCGCAACCAACATCGACACAAAAACAACAATTTTCAACATAAAACTCATTACAGTTCCTAAACCTTTCCCCAATGGAACACCTTAAGGTACAAAAAGTGTTACCACATAATAGAGAAATTTAAAAATTTATAGTAAACTCAAAATTTTTCATACAAAAGGAGATCCCCGAACAAGTCGGGGATGACAAGAGCATACAGGAGATGCCCTCCCCATACGCGGATCATGATCACATAAGTGCTAAAGCACTAAGTGATCAAAGAGCTCAGTGGCGGGCATGACAAGAGCATACAGAAAATGCCCGCGCGATGGCGGGCATGACAAGCTAATAAAGTAAAGTATTTAGAATCTACCGAAGGTAAGCCCAGCGTAGAATCCCGGCCACCAGCGACCTTTATGGTCTTTGTAGCTCACGTCATCGTGATAATCGCCAAGCGGTTTGAGCAATAGCTTGTTCAGATAGCCTTCGCTCGTCAAGTTCAGCGAGCCACCCACCGAGAGGCCGAAACCTGGGAACACCTGATAAACATAGCCGACGCGACCGCGATGGTGGTATCCAGACTTCCAATCATCTTCATCCATGCCAAATTTATCGTAGACGTTGAAGAATGTGTATTCGAGTTCCCAATGGCTACCGTACTTTCCGAACTGAGTGCCAACACCCACACCGTGTTCATAGAACTTTTCGAAATCCTTAAAGATGTGGCCTTTCTTGAAGAATGCCGCCCATTCAATGTTGGTATAGAAGTAGGCAGTACCCAAATGAAGGGATCCTCCAAGTGCACCCATTTCGTTCATGTAAGGGGTTGCGCTCCATACGCCGTTTCCGACAATATTGACGATACCCACCGGAGACTTTTCGCAATGCGCACAGATATTGATAATACCCCACTGGCGACCCTTTTCATTCGTGGCATAGTTGACAACACCAATTTGCACCTTTTCGTTAACGTGAGAAGCATTTACCCCCGCAGCCACCTGAACTTTCGACTTTGTCGCATAATTGACACCAGCAACCGCTTGGCTTTTTGTAGTTTGTGCAACATTCACGCCTGCAGTCACCTGCAAATCCGTAGCCTTTGCATAGTTCACACCGGCAGAGACCTGCAAACCATTAAGCGTATCGGCTGCTATGTTCACAATACCAATCTGCGCCCCCGAGGACTTGTCCTTTGCAATATTCACAGTTGAGCTAACCTGCGCACCATCAAAAGACCCTGCGTAGTTTGCCACAGAAGAAAGCTGAGCGCCTTCAAAATGATCTTTAGCCACGTTCACTATCGTTGTTGCCTGCAAACCGTGCATTTCCTTTTGGGCAATGTTCGCAATCAAGCTCACTTGCGTACCCAGCATGTAATCCTTCGTGCGAGCGACAAACAAGCCCAACTGCAAGCCCTTACGCGGATCACTATCCGTATCCACGAAGTTAAACGTCGTACGGAACTTGCCATTATGATCCAGAGAATCAAGCGAGCAAGCAATCGTATCGCCGCCTGGGCAACTTCTATTGCCGCCAATTTCACCGCGGAACACCGTCAGTTCAGCCATAACACTTTTGAAATTGCTAATCGAAATCTTTTCACGCTTGCCGTTCACAAGAGCAACTGTTGCGCCCATGTAATCGGTTTTCTGCTGGAGATTCACCGTGTAATTCCCTGCCGGGAGGCCAAGGCTCATCGCATGTCCCTGCTTTTTATTGAGTTCTGCGACGAGTTCGCCATCAGCATCGCGAATGTAAAGGCGACCACCCACGCTTTCGTCCAAATCGAGGCCTGCACTTGTTGCACGCAAATCGGTCATCACCACGTCACCCGTACCCGCAAGATTCATATCGCGGCTCGGATGCTGTGCGCCACCCAGCGTGGTTTCCGTCTTTTGCAAAGTTTCATTGAACGCAAACTGGTACGCTTCCGAGAGCGTCACTCGGCCATCGCTACTCAAGTCGCCTGCGCCACGGAGACCACTCACAAGCGAGTGCGTAAAGAAGGAACCCTTGAGCTTATCGCTTTCCTGGCTAGATTCATCTTGCGTGCTGCTCGTGATAAACGCATAGCCCTTCATGTCACTGCTCTGGTCAACCATAAAAGCAGGCACCGCCTTACCGCCCTTCACACGGGTAATTGCACCTGAACCGCAAGCATCAATCACAGCAATTTTCACATCGGCACTGAGCGCGTCAATGCGATTGCGCAAGTCTTTCCAAGCGTAAGTTTCTTCGCCCAAGCGGAGGCCCTTTTCATCGGCGTGACCGCTGTAATAGACGAGCACTTCGTCGCGGCCGTTAGACGCCTTATCCTGCAAAATTTTTGCATCGAGATTCGCAAATTCCTTTTGCAAAGCAACAACAGACGGTTCCTTCACGAGAATCACGTTCTGCGGAAGCACGCCACCCATTTCCTTAAGCACCTTGGCAAACGAACGGGCATCACTTTCCGCATAGCGAAGCATCGGACGGCCAGCACCACCGTTATTGGCACTCACGGCAACAACGTAGCGATTGATACGGCCCTCTGTCGTCGCATTTGCGGCATTCGCATTAGATGCAAAAACCAACAAAATGAGCATAAACGCAAAAGACAAACCAGACAACACCCCAAAAGCCTTATTCGACATCATAAACATTATTTACCCACCTTCTTGAGAGTAAAACCAATCACCTTCACGTCGCTTCTCTTAAGCAACTTATCAACATCATTTTCTTCAACCGCAAATTCCTTGGGAGAAGTCACAAAGAAGAACTTTTCAAAGTACGGAGCATCATCAAGCTTGTACGCAAACGGGAGCGAATTCATCTTGCCCGGAGCAAGTTCAATCGCCTTCACGCCATTGCCCATGTGGAGAGTCAGAGCGCCATTGCCGTCCATGCTAAAAAGGAGTCCAAAGCATTTCTCAGGAACGGCATAGCGCAACTGGATTTCATCGCCTTCGCCGACAGAATCAAGATCGTTCAGCTGGACAATCCCGGCAGGAGTCTTTTTCCATACTTCCATGCGGGCGTCAAGTCCCTTGATGCGCGTATCGGATTCATTTTCGGCAAGAGCAACCTGCGTGTTTTGCGAGCCATTAACATTAGCGACATCGCCACCCACGCGTTCGTTCATCACGGAAGTTTCGCGCGGGGCAAAGAACGCCACCAATGCAACCGCAAAAACGAACATAGCCGCAGCCGCAAATTTCACGAGCATAAAGCGCACCGCATTTTTTGCATCATTTTTCGCGGCAATCCCGGCGGCACCCGTTCCAAGATTCGTGCGACCTTCCTCAGCAACATCCGTTGCATCGGCGATTTTTTCGGCAAGCGTTTCAAACGGCAACTTGCTCAAAATCGCCTTGTTGTCTTCACGGAGCATTTTTACGCGATTTGCAAATACCGCATCATTCGCTTCAAGCTCGCGAAGCTTATTCATTTCTTCATCCGGCAAATCGCCAGTCAGGAATCGTTCTAATTTCCAATCGGGAATCATCACTGAACCTCCAGAGTTTTAACTTTGGCCTGTAACCCGCGCAAACGCTTGCGCACACCGCTTACCGAGAGCCCCACTTCACGGGCAGTCTCTTCGAGCGTCATTCCATCGACAAAATGGAGGACTGCCATTGTGCGGCTAGATTCGGGTTCCTTCGAAAAGAGCTTTGCCAGCACATTTTTCGTTTCGTAATCGTCATGCTCATCTTCGGCACAGGCGATGCTCAAAAGCAGGCTAGAAGAATCTACGTCAAGTCCACGACGGCGCTTGTCACGAATGCGGTTGAGGCAAAGTCTCGTTGCCGTATTCCACAAAAGGCTGCTCGGCGACTCCATATCCAGGCGTTCCGATGCAGAGTAAATCCGCAAAAAAACGTCTTGCATGAGGTCGCTAGCTTCAGCGTCATCGCGAAGGAGTTGCAGGCAGCGCCTATAGACCATAGGCGCGTACTTCTCGTAAATCTTTGCAAATCCTGCTTTTTTTAAGGTTTCTAGGCTTTTCACGTTTATGTAACACCGGAGGTATTCAAAAGTGTTACCATAAAATTTAAAAAAATTTGAGTATAACCAGTCATTCCCGCCTCCGAGCGGGAATCTCCTTTTTTTTCAAGCCCAAGAGGGCGATGCCCTCCCCATACGCGGATCATGCTCACATAAGTGCTAGTTGCATTCAAGGCGAGTGTCGCGACAGGCTGCTTGCAGACTGTCATGATTGAGCCGAAGATGCTGACGCAAAGCGTCAAAGCACTAAGTGATCAAAGAGATTAAATCGGGCATGACAAAACAGCGCTAAATCGTGTCTGAACTTCTTAAAGTTTGCATGGAACGGCGGAAAATTTCCTTGCCAGAGCCAATTTCAAAGAAATACTTGAAAATTCCAAGATCGACCTTGCTAAAAAAGCCCAAACGCTTCTCCGCAAAAACGCGGCCACTCTCGTCAACGGTAAATTTAGCCTTGAACTGGTTCAAAGCCGATGGCGCAA
The DNA here is from genome assembly GCF_002210405.1 of Fibrobacter sp. UWB3. NCBI lineage: Bacteria > Pseudomonadati > Fibrobacterota > Fibrobacteria > Fibrobacterales > Fibrobacteraceae > Fibrobacter > Fibrobacter sp. UWB3. The sequence goes on along the minus strand of NZ_MWQJ01000011.1, from coordinate 59,575 downwards.
GCATCACGCAGTCAATCCCCTTCTTGAACCAATCCGGAGCTTTATCGTAATCCGGCGCGATTCGCGTCACAGGCTTCATCGGGTGCTGCACGCCCTGCGTCTCGCCATTGCCAATCGCAATCACAAGCTCCAGCTTTTCGCCATCGTCAATTTCAATTGTCGGAGTCTTCTTGAACGTAAGCCCAACCACGCAAGTATTGAGCCCAATCATCTGCGCCAAAAGCACGATATCCGCCGTCGCATACCCCACGCGTTCATCGAGCGAAGCTTCGCACCCCGCCACTGACTTTTGACCCGCAATCGCAATGTAATTTTTCACATTTCGAAACGATCCGTAATGCGCCAAGCGACCGCTAAATGCCACATCGTCATTTAAAACAAGCTGCATGTGGAGGGCAAAATTTTCATTCAGCCGACGAATCCGCGACTGCAATTCTTCGACTTGCTCCTTAGTCAAAGGCGTCGAAGCATACCTACGCACAGAATGTCGTGCTAAAACAGCCTCTTCAATAGTCATAAATTCTCCTTCTCAAAAGCTCCCAAGAATTACTATTCTAAACTACAATTTTACAGCTCAATTGTCTCGTCATCGCTCTTGATAAAATCAATTAAGCGCTCCAACGTGAGGGCTGCCCCCATATTCCCCGCATCGGCAACACCTTCTACACGCAAGGAACACTCCCAGACAATCGCCACGCGATACCCCAAGAGCGAAAGTTCGTGTTGCGTTTTAATATCGCGCACAATGTTGCGGTCAAACTTGTCGTTCCAAAATGCAGAATTCGACTTCGGACGGCTCGTGAGCTTGCAACCGTGCTGGTGCCAGAAACACCCGTTCACAAAAATCGCAACCCCATACCTTTGTACGAAAATATCCGGCGTCCCCGGCAAATCCCGACGGTGAAGCCGATAGCGGAACCCAGCCTCAAAAAGCGCCTTGCGCACAATCATCTCGGGCTTTGTATCCTCCGAATGGACCGCCTGCATCATCTGCGAGCGGGTCATCGGCTTGCGAGCCCTGCGCTTTTTAGCCACCCTTTTCTTGGTACTTGATTTTTTTGAAACTTTATCCACTATCGTGTTCCCAATTACGTTAAAAAAGATAAATTTAATTGCAGAATAAAATCGCAAGTTATTTTGATTTTTTAATAGCAGGCACAAAATGAAAGTCCAAGACCGCTTTTTAAAATACGTGAGCTTCACCACCACCTCCGACGAAGAGAGCGAAAGTTGCCCGAGCACCAAGCAACAACTTGAACTCGCCAAGTTCTTGACCGAGGAACTTGAACAGATTGGACTTTCACAAGTGAAGATGGACGAGAACGGCTACGTCTACGGGCTTCTACCCGCCACCGAAGGCCGCGAAAGCGACACGCCCATCGGATTCATCAGTCACATGGACACGTCACCGGATTTTTCGGGCGTGAACCCGAAACCGCAAATCATCGAAGATTACGATGGTGAAGATGTACCCCTCAAGGGCTCGGGAGCTGTGCTCAAGGTCGAAGACTTCCCCACGCTCAAATGGCTCAAGGGCCGCACACTCATCACGACTGACGGCACAACGCTCCTCGGCGCCGACGACAAGGCAGGCATTGCCGAAATCGTGACCGCCATGGAAGAGCTCATCGAAATCGACCGCCACGCCGAAAGCCGCGGCTACGAGAATCTCTCAGGCCACGGAGACATCTGGGTCTGCTTCACTCCAGACGAAGAAATCGGACGCGGCGCCGACCGTCTGGACTTGAGCTATTTCACGGCTAAATACGCCTACACCGTCGACGGCGGATACGAAGGCGACATCGCTTACGAAAACTTCAACGCCGCAAGTGCCACCTTCAAGATTCACGGCAAGGGCGTGCATCCCGGCGAAGCCAAGGGCATCATGAAAAACGCAAGCCTCATGGCCGTCGAAATTGCGATGGCGCTCCCCGAAAACGAAACACCCGCCACCACCGAAGGCCGCGAAGGATTCTACCACCTGACCGACATGCAAGGCGACGTGACCGAAGCAACACTCAGCTACATCGTCCGCGACCACGACCAGACGCGATTTGAAGAACGCCAGGAATTCCTGCGCGAAATCGCCAAAAAGTTTAACGAAAAATTCGGCGAAGGCTCTATCGAGCTTGAGCTCAAGCATTCCTACAGCAACATGCTGCAAATCATCGAAAAAACGCCCGAAGTCCTTGAACGCGCCCGCACAGCCATTGCCGCCGAAAACATCACGCCGGTAAGCGACCCTGTGCGCGGCGGCACCGACGGCGCCAAGCTCAGCTTCATGGGACTCCCCTGCCCAAATCTCGGCACGGGCGGCTACGGCTACCACGGTCCCTTCGAACACGTAACCGTCGAAGGCATGGAAACAGTCGTCCGCATCATCAAGAGAATCGCCACCAGCAGGGGTTAAAAGCCCAAAATCATTCCAATTTGAAATAATTAGCCGTTTGAAATCCTTGTAATATTATTATAGATTTCCCCAATGGAGGGAAGAATGTTACAAGGTTTACTTTCTTTTGAACTATTGGGACTCTCGGGGAATGCGTGGTTTACAATAGCTGTAATCCTTGCCCTATTTGCATCCATGATGTTTTCAAAATTGCGCACCGACCTCATCTTTGTCGCCGCCATGGCCGCACTATATATAAGTGGCGTTCTTGACGTTAAAGGAGCTTTTGGCGGATTCTGCGCACCATCCGTCCTCGTCATTGGCGTCCTTTTCGCAGTCATTGCAGGTCTCAATCAGACAGGCGTTTTGAACTGGATTGTCAAGCACCTGATGGGCACCCCAAAAACTCTCACGGGAGCCATCACGCGCCTCATGCTCCCCGTCGCCCTTTTAAGTTCTCTCCTCACCAACACGACCATCGTCGCCTTGTTCATCAACATCGTGAAGATTTGGTCCAAAAAGCTCGGAATTTCGCCGTCCAAGCTTTTGATCCCGCTCAGTTACGCATCTGGAATGGGCGGCATCTGCACCTTGATCGGAACTCCGCCAAACCTCATTATTTCAGGGCTCTACACCGACACGACCGGCATCCATCTCGGGATTTTCACGACAACGATTTGCGGGCTATTCTGCCTTGCTGTTGGCATTTTGTCTGTCATCGCACTGCAGAAGCTCCTCCCCGAACGCAAGTCCCCGTTAAGCGGGCTCAGCGATGACGAAATGACACTCGAACTCTGCGTGCCCTCAAAGCATAACTTTATCGGCATGACTTTGCGAGAAATCTACGACAGCAATCCGCGCGGTTTCGAGAAAGACAAGAACGGCATTCTCGCCATCCGCCGTTTCGATAACGAAGTCGAAGTTGCTACCCCCGATTCCATCATCATGGGCGCAGACCACATCATCGTATCGGGGAAGGCGGAGCAACTCCAGTGGATTTGTAACAACCTCAACTTGAAAAACGAGCACCTGGAAGGCGTCATCGAAAACGCAGCCGTCGGAAAAAAATTTGGAAAGAAAACCGTCATTTCCGCAGCCATCATGATTGCCATGGTGCTCCTTTCGGCATTTAACATAATGCCGTTACTTTCGTCTTGCTTACTCGCTGCCGCAGCCATGATCCTTTTCCGTTGCTGTTCAAGCACGCAAGCAATGAACGCCATCAACTGGGAAATCATCATCGTTTTTGCAGGAAGCATTTGCCTTGGCAAAGCGCTTGAAATCACCGGTGTCGCCTCAAAAATCGCAAACAGCATTTTGAGCGTGAGCGGAAGCAACCCCTACATTACACTCGCCATTATGTGCGTTGTCGCAACCTTCATCACCGAATTTATCAGCAACACGGCAGCCGCAGCATTGTTCTGCCCCATTGCATTGAGCGCCGCGAGCGCCCTTGGCGTGAACCAGCTCACATTCTGTATCGCACTCATGATTGCCGCAAGCAGTAGTTTTGCTACCCCGATTGGCTCCCCCACCCACATGCTCGTTTACGGCCCGGGCGGTTACCATTTTACAGATTTTGTTAAAATCGGCCTTCCGATGAATTTTATCATCCTAGCGGCAAATATATTTATAACAACTTTGATTTTTCCCTTTTAATAATATAAGTTAAAGTTATCAGTTTCATCAAAAAAGATTATACATTAAACATACGGAGGTTACTATGCATATTTCATTCATCATATTCAATATCTTTGTTCTCATTGTCATCGTCGTCGCTGCATACGCACTAGGGCGTAGAATCAGCAAAGAAACCAAGCAGAATGCGCCCGAAGCTTTGAACAACACGCCTTACGACGACTGCATCAAGGAAAACGAAGCCAAGTTCAAGTACGGAACATTCACGGACGCCCGCGATGGCGAAACGTACCGCACCATTCAAATCGGAAACCAGGTCTGGATGGCAGAAAACTTGCGCTTCAAAACCGACGGTAGCTACGCTCCGAACAACGATGAATCGAACGTTGCAAAGTTCGGTCGTTTGTACACATGGACAAAGGCTTTGAACATTCCCGATGAATACGTTGAACAATCTCCGGCAAAAGACATCGAGATGTACAACAAAATCAAGGACAAGAACTACAAGGGCATTGCCCCAGAAGGTTGGCATATTCCGAGCAACAAGGAATGGGAACAGCTCCTCAGCAATCTTGACGCAAAGTCCGATGGTGGTGAGTTGCGCGGCAAATTCATGTGGAAGAACAAGGGCAAGGATACGTTCGGATTCTTTGCGCTCCCGGCGGGCTACCGCTTTGACAACGGCAACTTCTGCCATTTCAGCAGACGCGCCCGTTTTTGGAGCAAGGATGAATACGGCAAGGCTAATGCATTCCGCCTGAGCATTACCAACAATTCCGTTGATATCGAAGGCGTGTACAGATCCGACGCTCTCTCGATTCGCTGCGTGAAAAACGTGTAATTGACGGCGAAGCCTATACAAAAGTCCCTCGCGAGTATTCGCGAGGGCTTTTTGTGTTTTTTGTAAGTGCGTTTCCGTTCCGAGGAGGGTGTTAGTTGGAAGAATCGTTGCCGTGAACGTAACTTACAAAAGCAAAGCGTTTGCTGTCGGGAGCCCAGGAATTGACATTGATAGTTCCTTGACCGCCGAAGAGTTTAAGAATCGTTTGCGGTGCAGACCAAGAATCTGCAGGGAGTGAGCAATTCGATTCTACGGGGAGTGCGCGGCGCATCAAGCGGAGTTCCACATTTTTGTTAGGGACATGCTCGCCCGGGCGCACATCCGTTTCTGTGTACGCGACCATCACAACCTTTTGACAGTCCGGCGAAATATGCGGGAACCACGTGTTCCAATGGGAATCGTACGTCATCTGCGTTTGCTCGGAGCCATCCGCCTTCATGCAGAAAGCTTGCATGCGTCCAAAACGTTCGGAATTAAACCAGATATATTCGCCATTGCAATCATATTCAGGACCGTCATTCAGTCCAAATGCAGTTGTGAGGCGAGTTTCGTTACCGCCCGCCGCCGGAATTGTGTAAATGTCATACGAGCCGTTGCGTTCGGCACAGTACGCAAGCGTTTTTCCGTCAGGCGTGATTCCATGCAAATAGCTTGGCGCAAGGGGCGTCACCAATCGCGGTTCGCGACCATCAAAATAAATCTTGTAAATGCGTGAAAGTCCGTCTTCTTTGGTGTGGTGGCTCACGTAAACGCCGCTGCCATCTGGGTCAAGAACGTGGTCGTTATTGCAGTTGTCCACACAATGACTTTCGATTTTTGCCACCTCGCCTGTTGCAAGCGTGTACTTGAAAATGCGACCGTTGCTATTGTACGTAAGGAACGCTCCGTCAGCGCTCCAGTTCGGCGCTTCAATCACGCAGTCGAATTCCTTGAGAACTTTTGCTTCGCCAGTTTCGATATCGAACACTTGCAAAATAGACTTGTCGCCGTTACGATTCCACGTTTCACCTGGAGAAATTTCAAACGTGTAGCTCACACCAAACTGCTCGCGAATCTTGTCCATGAGCGTCATGAATTCCATCGTCTTCGCATGCGTCATTTCCGGGCGCTCCCAAACGACGGAGTACGCCGGGCCGTCGCAAATTTCGTGCCGGAATTGCGCGGGATTTTCAATCGCTTCCTTGCATGCAAGGACTTCATATTCGTAGCAGTTGCAGAGGCGCGGAGGCTCAACGGTTTCAACGACATTTCCGGCATCATCAAGCAATTCCAGTTTCACCATATCATTCAAGTTCTGCACGCGGATTTGCCCAGCCGTTCCGTAAATCACGCCCTCGTTATGCGTCGGCGAGACCATTGATGTCTTAAGATATGCTTTTTGGCCGTTTTCGTACGTGAGATTTATCCAGTCGCTCGCATCCACGCCCGTCTTGAACTTGACGCATTTGCAATCCATCGATGTAATTTCGTTGCGGACGAAATTGCCATCAGAAGTTTCGCGTGTGCCAAGGAACAAGTCCGCAAACGTAAGGCTGTAAATACCGATATCCAAAAGCGCACCGCCCGCAAGCGCAGGGTCATGCATACGGTCCCTATCGCTAAGTTTCATCGAGAAATCAGCTTCAACCGATTCAACATTTCCGACGCGACCATTGCTAATCCAGCTACGAATCGTCTCTAGCGCAGGCAAGAATCGAGTCCACATCGCTTCGCACAAGAAAACGCCCTTATCATGCGCGAGCGAAATCACCTCTGCGGCAAGTTTTGCATTCGCCGTAAAAGCCTTTTCGACAAGAATATTTCGGCCATGTTCAATACAAAGTTTTGCAAATACATGATGATGCGAATGCGGCGTCGCAATATAAATCAAATCGATTGCAGAATCCGCAACAAGTTCCTCGTAACTGCCGTACGCTTTTTCAAAGCCATATTCCTTGGCAAAAGCATCCGCCTTTTCCAAATTGCGGGATGCCACGGCGTAGCATTCTACGCCCATTCCCTGATTTTCCAAAGTTTTAACAGCGGCAGCCATCTTTGTCGCAATATGACCACACCCAAGAATCGCAAACTTCAAATTTTTCATACCATAAATATAAATCGCTCACACCCGAAACCGCCAAAAAATTTTGCACCCCCTGTTTACCGCTGTAGCCGAATAAAATCAAACCCGTTTTTCAGTTGCCGCCCACATTCAAGTCTGTCATGCCCGCCACCGCGCGGGCATCACCCTCACCGTCAAACGCTCCAGAATTTGATATATTTTTCACCATGAAGCAGATTGAAACAGTTGCAGTTGTGGGTCTCGGGGCGGTCGGTGCCGTTGTGGCAGAACAGCTCTTGAGCGTTCTCGGGAACAAGCTTTATTGCGTGATGGACGCCGAACGCAAGGCGCGATACCAAGCAAGCGGAATCGTCATCAACGGGAAAAAGGCGGACTTCAACTTTGTCACGCCGGACGAAGTCCCGATCGTTGACCTTGTGATTTTTGCGACCAAGAATTTGCAATTCAACGAAGCGCTAGCAGAAGCGAAAAATGCAGTCGGACCGAACACAGCGTTACTTTCGCTTTTGAACGGAGTCCATTCCGAAACAGAAATCGAGCGCGTTTACGGTGCAGAAAAGACGTTGTACGGATTCATCGTCAATTTGCAGTCCATCAACAAGCATGGAAATATCGATTGTGCGGGCCGAGGCATCATTCTCTTTGGTGAAAAAGACAACCACCGTTCCGAACGTATCGAAGCCATCCACCAGCTTTTTGAAACAGCGCACATCGTCCACAAGATTCCAGAAAACATCCGCTTGGAAATGTGGAAAAAACTCTTAATGAACACGGTGTTCAATTCAATCGGAGCCATTTGCCGTTCGACATTTGCGGGTTTCAATTTCCCGGTGATGCAATCGCTTGTGCGTAAAATTGGGAACGAAGTCATTCAGGTGGCGAACGCCGAAGGTTTTGCACTCACAAACGAAGACCTTGAAGAAAACTTGCGCCTCACATGCAACTACACGCCGCTCGGCAAGTGTTCCATGCTGCAGGATATCGAGGCCGGACGCAAAACGGAGAACACGTATTTCTGCGGAACCATCACTAAGCTCGGGAAGGCTCACGGGATTCCGACGCCCTACTGCGAATTCTTAGGCGAACTCCTCGAAGGGACCGAACTCGCGCGAGAATTGCAAAAGAAGCTGTCATAACAAGATTTCACTGGATTCTTCGCTTCGCTCAGAATGACGAAGAAGCAGGATGCATTACTCGCAAATGACGGTGATGCTATAGATGTTTCACAACCTCAACATCGGCGGGGAGCCAGCTGACAGTGTTTAGATTTTCACGGTCAAGCCATTTGGCGTCTTCATGTTCCAGGAGTTTCGGCTTGCAGCCTGCAGCGAGCGAGCAATAAAAGCAATGCATCGTCAGGTGAAATTTCGGGTAATCGTATTCCACCGTGCAAATTCTTTCGCCAACAATCACTTTAACATCAAGTTCTTCCTGGAGTTCACGGACTAGCGCCTGTTCGGGCGTTTCTCCCGGTTCCATCTTGCCGCCCGGAAATTCCCAGCCATCTTTTTGGTCGCCATACCCACGCTGCGTGGCAAAAATGCGCCCGCCATCCGTGATAACACCCGCGACAACTTCTATAGATTTCATGGTGTAAAATGTAGAAAAAGCAATGTCCACAGCGTCATTCTGAGCCATTTATGGCGAAGAATCCAGTAAAAAATTTAAACGCTATCTAGACTTAACTGGATCTCTCGCTACGCTCGGGATGACGAAAATGCAGGTTTTCTTTGCAGTCAGGATGACATTCCATTTGCGGAAAATCACATAAAAACCAAATTATAACTTACTTTTTTCCGCCAACTATTGACTTTTCAAATTAAATTTTATAAAATTTAATTGTGTAAAACAAAACAGTGTATATGGAGAAAAAATATGACAATCTACGACTTCACACTTACCGATGGTAAAGGCAACGAAGTTCCACTCTCTAAATTCAAGGGCCAAGTCATGCTCATCGTGAACACGGCGACCGGCTGCGGATTCACCCCGCATTACAAGCCGATCGAACAGATGTACACGGACTTCCACGACAAGGGCTTCGAAGTCATCGACATTCCGTGCAACCAGTTCATGAACCAGACCCCAGGCTCTGACGAAGAAATCCATGAATTCTGTACGCTCAAGTACGGCACCACCTTCCCGCAGATGAAAAAGTCTGACGTGAACGGCCCCAACGAGCTCCCGCTTTACACCTACCTGAAATCCAAAATAGGCTTTGAAGGTTTCGGATTCGGCGTCAAGGCGGCAGCAATGGCCATGCTTCTGAAGAAGATCGACAAGGATTACAAGAACAATCCTGATATCAAGTGGAACTTCACAAAGTTCGTCATCGACCGCGCAGGCAACGTTGTCGCCCGTTTTGAACCCACTGCCAAAATGGAGGACGTACGTTCTTGCGTTGAAAAGCTACTTTAGGAGGTGCAATGATTTGTCCTCAACTAAAACTTGAAAATCAACTATGCTTTCCGTTGTATGCAGTATCCAAGGAAATCACGCGCCGTTACGCGCCATTCCTGGAGCCGCTTGACCTCACCTACACGCAGTACATCGTGATGCTCGTGTTGTGGGAAGAGAAAAAGTGCAACGTCACCGAGCTCGGCCAAAAGCTCTACCTTGATTCAGGAACGCTCACCCCACTCCTGAAAAAGCTCGAGAGCAAAGGCTACATCACACGAACCCGCGAAGCAAGTGATGAGCGTTGCCTTTCTGTAAGCCTGACCGATAAAGGTGAAAAGTTGCAGCTCAAAGCAGCGAGCGTTCCTAAGTCCATGGCAAGTTGTGTAAATTTGTCAGAAGACGAGGCCAAGGCGCTTTACCACACGCTTTACAAAATCTTGGAAAGCCTTAGGAAAGACGCATGATAAAAATCTTGTTCGTATGTCACGGGAACATTTGCCGTAGCCCGATGGCAGAATTTGTAATGAAAAAGTTGGTACGCGACATTAGTTCGTCCGCAAAACAAGTCACGACGAACACAGCGTTAACTGCCGCAGACTTTGAGATTGCATCAGCAGCGACAAGCACCGAAGAAATCGGAAATCCGGTGTACCCGCCCGCAAGGCGCATGCTCGCCAGTCACGGAATCGACTGTAGCGGAAAAACGGCCCAACAAATGACCGTCGCCGACTACAATCATTACGATTACATCGTGCTCATGGATCAAAATAACCTGCGGAATCTCCGCTGGATTTTACCCCATGACATTTACGAACGAGAACTTGCGCAATACAAAGATGCGCGTGATTCCCGAGCTCACAAAGTTTCACTCCTCATGGATTGGGCGGGCAAAAACCGCGACGTTGCAGATCCCTGGTATACAGGCGATTTCGAAGCCACCTGGCAAGACGTCAACGAAGGCTGTACCGCCTTGCTACAGCACATTTTGAAAAATTCATAGACTCCTCATAGAATCCTACAAAGAAGCCGGCTCCATAAGGAACCGGCTTTTTGGCGCAAGTTTTAAACAAACTTTAGCGAATAAAGTTTTTAACCTATTTCACCGAAATTCGCAACATTTTTCCGTCCGTTTGAGGCTTTGCAATGTAGGTTCCAGGGCGCTTCACCGTAGCTGAAATTTTTGAGCGCAAACTTTCGGAGCCGAACGCCTTCAATTTTGCAACAAGGCGACCTTGCATATCGAACACATCATAACTAGCCTCATGCGGAACAGCGTGCAGCGTAGGCTTTCCAATCGCAATCGTCTTTTCGCTTTCAAAGTTCAGCCAGTCGATATTGACGTAGTTTCCGACAATTTCAAGCTTGAGCACATGTTCGCCCGCCGAAAGACTCACCTTCCCGGCATCGACCGTCGAATAAGTTTCCCAGTCCGCACCTTGCGGGAACGCGACATTGTCCAAGGCGACCTTGCCATCGACATACAGCTTCATGCCCGTATTTTCCGAAGAAGTCGCATAGCGGACTGAAACCGCGTAATCTTCTTTTTCAGTAACTTTCACAGTGTACTCAAGCCATTCGCCCTCTTGCGTGTAACCAACGGCATAGCCATTGCCGGCCTTCACGATATCAACAGCGTCTTCGCGATATTCACCACCCTTGTTGTCATCATCCAAATCAAGATAAGCCTTGCCCGAACCGCCTACATCGTAATTTTCGACTTCGACTTTACCAGGAATCTCCATAGCCGTATCCTTGTAAGGGGCTTGCGGAATAATCGGCGTGATATACACACGATAGCCATACTTTGTATTCGTGATATTTACAGGCACCGTAATCTTTCCGCCACTTACATCGTAATCCTTATTTGATACAGTCGTGGTCGAAGGCACTGCCTTGTCCTTATTTTCCCATACAACATATTCTACAGAGACATTTACCTGACTGCCAAATTCTGCAGGGATGCCCGAAATATTCACATTCACATCGCCCTTGGTGTTGCCGCCAAGCACGATACTTGCAAAGCCCTTCTTCTTGTCGAGAGCGGCAAAACCGTCCACGCCATCGCTCTTGTCGTTCGGCGGGGTCACTTTAGCCATGTAACCGCTCATGTCGCCATACCACTTATAAAGCCACCAGCCGCCACCACGTTCATTGTCCTTGGTGAGAAGGCTCCCCAAACGACCTGGAAGCGGTACAAACCACCAGGAAATCATTGCGCTTTCGACGCCGTGACGTTCAAACTTTGCAATAAACGGCACCGACAAACCCGGGCAACCTTCTTCGGAATGCTCCGTCGAAGAATATTCGTTGATGCTCAGCGGACGCGGAGTCACGTTATACTTTTTTTCAAGCGCGCGGTAGGTTTCGACAGCTCCAACAAAGCCACCACTCCCCCACTGGTGCCAGCTCACGACATCGGGCAAGCAGTTATTCTGTGCACAATACTTGATAAACGCTTCCATTTGCGAAGCGTGGTAGAATGAGTACGAAGGGCCGATAATCTTTGCACCAGGGTCCATCTGCCGAATCAAATCGTAAGTCTGTTTCCAGAGACCGGAATTGAAGTCGATATTCGATTTCCAAGTGTCATTCGGCTCGTTCCAGATTTCGTAACCGTCAAAATTCTTGTTGTTTGATTTAAGCTTATCGTTGATGACCGATTTTACTTCATTTTTCCAGTGGTCCATATTCTGGAACTTGTACGGCCATCCCGGCAAAACGTCAGCAAGGCGAATCTGAATTTTCGCACCGATGCTTTCGACACGGGGAGCCACAAGGAAAGCCCCACCAATCGGCTGTTGGCGACCGTTACCGCTGCGCGCCGGAGAAAGGAACACGTTCGGCTTGAGCGGGGCGACATCACGCTCGATATTGCTCGGAAGACTCTCAGTAAGGCCATAAAGCGAGCCCGTCGCCACATGCGTCACCGGCTTGATGCTATCGCCAAGACTTACACCCAGATTCACCGCGGCCTGAGAAGCAGAAACCGCCAAAAATAAAAAGAGAAATTTGTTTTTCATACCACATCCTTTTTACCACAATAAAAAATACCCCCATAAAGGGGGTATTTCACAGCAATTTGAGCGTTTTTATTGTCGGATTGACAAAACTACTTGCAAGTAAAACCTTGCAATTCAAGCCCGGCCCGCATCTCGCCATAAGTCGAAGTGCGCTTCATGTCCATCGCCTTCATAAACCGGCAATCATTGTCGATATGCATCTGGAAACCCGTCATCGTTGGGGCCACCTCGCCCTTGCCACTCGCGCGGATATGTTCCATCATCTGGTCGCGCCTGTCGAACTGCTCCGGTGGCACAAACACATCCGTCACGATATCGACATTCTCAATTTCTGAATCGCCGAACACAAACGAAATCGTCACAAGATTCTTGAGTCCATTGAACTGGCCATCAACCTTGCAGACAAGATTCTTGTGCGCATTTTTCTTTTTCGGTTTGCTCTTCGTCTTTTGCGCAGCACTTGGCTTTGGGGTGTAATCCAACGCGCTCAGAAGTTCCGGCTCCTTGACAACGCCCACGCGCTGGTTGATAATGCGACCATCCTTGATGAAAAAGAACGTCGGAAACGCCCGAATCGGGAGCGTATTCTTGATTTTCTCGATATTAGGCTCGTCAATCCCGATAGACGCAATCTTGATATCGCTGTAATTTTTTGCAATACCGATAAGCGTCGGAATCATGACAAGGCACGGCGGGCAGCTCGTTGACGAGACTTCAAGAATCACAGGCTTCTTGGAATGCAGAATTTCCTTTTCGAAATTGTCATCGTTGATTTTAACGATTTTAATATCTTCGGACGCCCCCGCCGCAAGAACCGCAGACACAACAAAGATAGCGACCTTCATCGCCAAATTTTTTCTAAAACCGATCATTTTCGTTTCCTTAGGTTTGATGATAAGATACAAAAAAGCCGACCCTGCGGCCGGCCTTTCCATCCATTCTAAGGATTTAGATTACTTTGCGCAACCCGTGCCGAGAGTCCCCATCATCACACTCACACACTGGGCTTCTATCGCCGCCGCATCTGCACTGCCTGCCGGATATTCAAGGCATTCGCCAAAGACACCCGGGACATCGCAAGAAACCATCGCGCCCGTTGCCGGAGTATCAGTAGTGGGCGTGCCTGTAGCAGGCGTATCAGTTGCAGGAGGATTCGTAGCCGGAGCTGCATTTTCGCAACCCGCCACAGGATTGCCCAAAGTCTGCATATCCCACTGAGCGCCATTGCATTGAGCCAATTCAGAATAACCCGTAACAACGACCGTTGCGCACTTGTTCACAGTCTGGGAACAAGTGTAGTTGTTATCCAGATCAAAGAACTTATCAACACTCGCCGGGAGCGTATCCTGTTTCGGGCCAGCCGCCGGGGCATTTGGAGAACTATCATCACCACAGGCGACAAACGAAGCCATAGCAAAGGCAGCAATAGGAAGAATCAGTTTTCTCATAATGTGTACTCCTTAAATAATTTGTAGGGATAAACTACAAAAAAATACGAACAAAAAACAACAGATAAAGTGTTGAAATTTGTATTCAGATATCAAGCAGATTAATTTGGTCACCAGTGGTGATACATTTCAACTAGCCATCCAACAACACCCACAAGAAGGTGGATGCGCCCCATCGCGGATGCACGTACGGGCCATAAGGCCTATGCCGACTGTCACGGGGATTTTCGAAATCTCAGGCAAAATGCGCAGAAGCGTATCTACACACTTGCACACCAACAATATAAGTTACCAAAAGACCGCTGTCAAGATGTTTTGAGTATTGATGCAAAAAGCCCCCTTCCATCCGGCGGGTGGAAGGGGTGCTGCCGTTCAGATTTCACGATCTAATTTTCTAGCATGAACGCGCATAGTTGATTGATGACGGCTCTACCAGAACCATGGTATACGTCACCCAAGGCTTCCTTATCGCCTCCGCGTCTGTAGTTGTCAGCGACATCCGAAATCGATTCTGCAAAATCATCAAAATCCATATTTCCAGCATCTTCTAGAATACGATGAAGAGCGCTTATATAACATCCTGCTACTTTCGGCTTAATGCCGTTTTCGTCAACCATCCAATCCCTAAAATCTAATTCAGATTGACTTGCCCTCACTCTAGTCCTCGCGCGTTGCGCCTGAGTTGAGTTCCTTGTAGCAGCAGTCTGGGCAGGACGCGGTGCTAGTGCATGACGCGCGCCATATTGAATACCAACTTCAAAATCGCCCGTTGGGTCTACCTCATTTATATCAAAACCTGGCTTCATCGCGATTTTTGACAAAAATTCTTCGTACATGCTACCATATATTTCATGGTATTTCTTCATTGCATATTTCTGCAACTGTTCAGACTCACCAATGTCATTTAACCTTACATGTACGCGCAACTGTTGCAGGTTTCTTTTAGGAGTCAAGATGAAGTTCATAGGGCAGGTTAGGCGGAGGAAATGCGCTTTAAGCAATTCTTTCCCATATTCGTCAACTTCAATATCTCTAGCATAAAAGCTTCCGGAAGGATCCTCGTGAAGTGTCCAATCTTCATATTCATCCCGCGGGAAATAATCCTCGCAGATATCTGAGATTTTAGCCAATCTTTCTCCATCCCATATATCAGTTCCCGCGTTCATGATATGGGAAATTTTATACCCCGCATTGGCAATATACGGATCTTTCCCAGCCAATGATATCGCCGCCTTATCCCGTTCAGATCGTTGGCTCCGTCCAAAACGGGCAGGGAAATTTCGGGAAATCATCGTTTCTTTAAAGTCTTCATAACTGGGAACGTAGCGGTCATAAGCCATCTTGAAGAAATAAGCGGTAAAGAAATTGTCCGTATAGAAGAACCTATACGTATCGTTGGTGACGATATTGTAAAAACCTCTTCGCAAGTCGCGGTCCCAGTCGCGGCCGTTCCCGAACGTTCTTATTGCAAAAAGAGCATTAGGTTCTTCAACGTATCTTTTCAGAAGGTCCCACCATGCTCTAACATATTCTACCGGGATAAGCTTAGGCGCGACGAAAGCATCCCAAAATTCAGCAATGGTTTCTGAGGAACCTACTTCAATATCTGGAATTCTAGGTTCACGAATTGCGTTGAGTTTTTCTTGTAAAGTCATAAGGTAGGTTTCTTTTTTTTATTTATCGTATCAATTGGGAATTATGTAAAGGAAATTGTATTAAGCGCTATACCGCTGAAGTACCTCTGCACATTCGCACACCAACAATATAGATTACCGAAAGTTTATCGTCAAAAAGCTCCAATCATCCAAAGCTCAATTTCATCACAATACACCTTGCAACTTACTACCATTGCATCTCAAATCCAAAGAATCTAAATTCTTCTACAAGAAAAAATGAACATGTTCAATGCATCACTTTCATGGATCAAGAGCAAACATACAAGAAGGGAATATTATTGTTTTAATAGAAAAATCCAGTTAAATAAAAAAGACCCAAGCAATTATTAGATCAAAAATAGCGATTCCTCAAAAATGTCAAAATACGTCATTTTCAATATGTATATTTGATTTTACAGGAAATTCAGCCCTATTGCGCATTATATAGGAATAGGATATTTTAAAAAAGAACAGTAAAAAGAATAAGAAAACAATGCGTAAAAAAAAAAAGAACAAGGAGGAAGTATGAAGGTCTTGCTAGATACAAACATCATCATTCACAGAGAAGCTAGTCATGTAGAGAACCAGGATATCGGCACTCTCTTCAAATGGCTAGATCGCACCCACTGCGAAAAAATCGTCCATTCTAAATCAATCGAAAAAATTCTCAAGAACAAAAACGCCACAACCGTTAAGTCATTCAAGGCAAAAATTCAGAACTACGAAATTCTGCAAAATCCTTCGCCTATTGCAGAAGAGGTCCTCGTCGTGTCCAAAAAGATGGACACAACCGAAAATGACTCCGTAGACACCATTTTGCTTAACGAAGTCTTCTGCGATCGTGTTGACTTGCTAATTACCGAAGACAAAAAGATTCATGCAAAAGCTGCCGCTCTAAATATTTCAGATAAAGTCTTCAAC
The DNA here is from genome assembly GCF_002210405.1 of Fibrobacter sp. UWB3. Lineage (NCBI taxonomy): Bacteria > Pseudomonadati > Fibrobacterota > Fibrobacteria > Fibrobacterales > Fibrobacteraceae > Fibrobacter > Fibrobacter sp. UWB3. The sequence goes on along the minus strand of NZ_MWQJ01000011.1, from coordinate 43,201 downwards.
ATAGACCGCTTCCTAGAAAAGGTTTTCTCCGAGAATCCGGAATTGGTCAACTACAAGGTCTTGAATGTTCAAAAGGTTCCTTTGGGAAAGATTGATTTGAACGACCCCTTCTTTCAGTCCTTAAAAGATGATTATGAGGGTTTCGATAAATGGTTTCTGCGGAAATATGACGAAGCCGCTTATATTACCATAAATTCGAACAACGGAAAATTGCTCTCATTCCTTTATGTCAAGAAAGAAGATGAATCGGAAAACTACGCCGACATCACGCCTCCGTTGCCGCCCAAGAAGCGCTTAAAGGTCGGGACTTTCAAAGTTATTAGTAACGGTTTTAGACTTGGCGAAAGATTTTTGAAGATAATCTTTGACAACGCCTTAAAAAACAAGGTCGAAGAAATCTATGTAACGATTTTCGATAGGACCGACGAGCAGAAGCGGTTAATTGCCCTTATGGAAAAGTGGGGCTTTGTCTATTGGGGGAAGAAGGGCGGCGAGAGAGTATATGTTCGTGACTTCAACCCGAATTTTTTCATAGAAGATGTTTGCAAGACCTATCCCTACATTTCAAAAAATCGCGATACATTTATAGTCCCCATTTATCCCGACTACCATACGGAACTGCTACCCGACTCCATTCTCAATACGGAATCGCCGAGCGATTTTGTGGAAGATTCGCCCCATCGGAATAGTATTTCGAAGGTGTATGTATCGCGAGCCTATGAACCGCACCCCAAGATTGGGGACCTTCTTGTGTTCTATCGAACGGGTGGATTATACAAAAGCGTCATTACCACAATCGGTATTGTAACTGAAATTAAGGAAAATTTCAGCAATAAAGAAGAATTTGTTACTTACTGCAGCAAGGGTAGCGTATTCCCAGAGAAAGAACTCGAGAAAATGTGGGATTATCGCCATCAAAGACCTTTTGTGGTGAGCTTTCTTTATGTATATTCTTTCCCAAATAGAATAAACATGAGCAAGTTGATTGACATGGGCATCTTTAACGGAGTCAATGACGCACCCCGCGGTTTTAGGTTAATTTCTAAAAACCAGTTTGAAAGCATTTTAAAGGAGACCGCCAGTGAAGGCCGTTTTATTGTCGATTAAGCCTGAATTCGCTCACAAGATTTTTGAGGGCTCAAAAAAGTATGAGTTCCGCAAGCAGGTCTTCAAGGATTTGTCCATAAAGAAGGTCATCGTGTATTCTTCATCACCAGAACAGAAGGTTATCGGAGAATTTGAAATCGAGACAATCTTGGATGGTACGCCCGACAAAATCTGGATTCAAACTAGACTATATTCAGGGATTTCTCAAGAGTTCTTCGAGAGTTACTTTGAAGGTCGAGACAAGGCTTATGCAATCAAGGTGGCCTCAACCAAAAGATACTCCAAGCACAAATCCCTTGCCGATTTCAACATTCATACTGCACCGCAATCTTTTGCGTATGTGAATGTGTGATTTTACAAATATTTTGCCGGACACTTAGAGAAACATGCCTAAAAAAAAATTGCATATTACAATTGGAACTAGTTTTAGTGGAATTGGAGCACCTGAACAAGCGCTAAAGAAATTGGGTGTAAACGAAAAAATTTTATTCGCAGGAGATATTGATCCTTTTTGTAAACAAGCCTTTTTTGCCAATTATCAAATAAGTGAATCTGATTGGCATTCTGATGTTCGTAATTTTTCAGCAACACGTTTTGCAGGTCAATTGGATTTATTTGTTGGAGGGAGTCCATGTCAATCCTTTTCTGTAATGGGAAAAAGAAAAGGGTTAGAAGAAGCTCGAGGTACACTTTTTTATGAGTACGCAAGAATTGTATCAGAAGCAAAGCCAAAAGTTTTTATATATGAAAATGTCACAGGGATGTTAAATCATGATCATGGACAAACATGGAATGTAATTTCAGGAATATTTGACAGTCTTGGATATGATTGGAAACTTTGGGTTTTGAATGCTAAAGATTTCGGTCTTCCGCAGAATCGTAGGCGCATTTTTGTAATCGGATTTGAAAAAAAATACAAAGAATGGTTTAATAAGTTAAAGGAACCTGAAAAAATAAACTTAAATGAGGATATGAAATTTTTTTTGGATAAATCGGTACCTAATAAGTACTATTTACCAGAAAAAGGCTTTAACCGTGTTATTGATCCAAATCAATCTAAACATGTTGCTTTAAATGGCAAAATTGCACGGTGTCAAGTAGCCTGTCAACAATACAATTGGTTTGGCGATATGCGTTTTGAATCCCAAATTCCCAAACGTATTGAAGACGATCCAAGAATTTACAAAGGGGTTTATCAGGGAACACGAGGCATAGCGAGGACGTTAACGCCACGAGAATGTTTACGATTAATGGGTTTTCCTGAAGATTTCAAAATTGTAGTAAACGACATGCAGACATACCGACAAGCTGGAAATTCAATGGCTGTAAATGTTATGGAAAATGTTATAAAAAGTATCCTAAAGACCGGAATATTTGGAGATTTTAGATGAAAAACATATTGAAGGTCGCATCAGTTTTTAGTGGAATTGGAGCTCCAGAGTTTGCTCTTAAAAGAAGCGGTATTCCGCATAAACTTGTATTTGCATGTGATAACGGAGAAATTGATTTATTAAAGTCTGATGAAGAAATTCTTGAAAACCTAAAGGGATTATCGTTCTCAGAAAGGCGAACTTACATAGCTTCCCTTTTACCCAAAAGAACAAATCATGTAAAAAAATCTTTCTTAGCAAATTATGATCTCGACGAAAAGCATTTTCATCATAATGTAAAGTTACTTGACGGAACTGAATACAAAAATAAAGTTGATTTATTTATTGGAGGGAGTCCTTGTCAAAGTTTCACACTATTAGGATACCAAAAAGGATTAGAAGAAGCTCGCGGAACTTTATTTTATGAATTTGCAAGATTGATTAAAGAAATAGAACCTAAAGCCTTTATATATGAAAATGTTCAGGGACTTGTAAAACATGATGGTGGCAAAACTTGGGATGTTGTCCAACGAGTATTCGCATCTTTGGGCTATACAATCCATTATCAAATTATGGACGCTGTAAACTATGGAATTCCTCAAAAAAGACGTCGTATTTTTGTAGTAGGTTTTAAAAGAGGTGGGGAAAATTTCGAATTTCCCCCAATTAAGGAATTAAATTACACTCTTCAAGACTTTTTGCTGGAAAACACACCTGAAGGAAATTTCACATCAAATAATGGCGAAATTTGTATTAAGCATGCAAAAGGTGAAATTCCAGAAAAATATTATTTATCAGAAAAAATTTTACCCGGAATTTTAAGTGAAGGTTCTGGAGGATTTTCTATGAAGCCAGAAATCGACCTAAAAATAGCCCGCCCATTGATGCGCACGATGCATAAAATGCATCGTGCGGGAGAAGATAATTACGTAACAACAAACGGTAGAATTCGGCGGCTTATACCAAGAGAATGTCTGCGACTGATGGGATTCACAGACGATTTCAAGCAAGTCGTATCAGATTGTCAAATGTATCAACAAGCAGGTAATTCTATGGTAGTCGACGTTATGATGGCTCTAATAAAGGAAGTTAAAAGGAATATCAAAATATGAGTGAACAATTTGATCTAAATATTGCAGGACATAGCGCAACATTAAAAATAGAACCAACTGGTTCTAAGGATACAGGCATTTTCTTTCCACCAGAATTAATAGATTTTTTGGGAGGAATGGAAAACTTGTCTTTTATCATTTACAAGGATGATTGTATAGCAGCAATGGCAAGCATTATTGCATCCTTGCCATTATATTCGAATAAAGGCGGAGAAAAGATAAGTCATGATTCTCCATCTGAAGTTTGTTCATCTTATATGAAAATGATAAATGAATTCTTTGGTCAGAATAAAACAACCATATACAAAGATTTCAAGCCATCAGAAACTACACAGTCCCGTAGATATCTTTACGGACTTGACAAGGGTAATTTTTCCATACGAAAATTTTTAATTGCAAACTATTCAACACTTTCTTTTTTAAAGGATGATAAGAATCAATTTCATTTAAGAATAAAAACAAATGTAGTTCAATTCAAGCAAAATCCGTTGCCAGAAGGGAACGCCGCTATCGATATTGATGACGTTAGAGTAAATTTCCAAGCACCGCAAAATCAGTTGATTAAGCAAAAAATTATTTTTGGCGCACCCGGAACGGGAAAATCTCATCAGCTAGAGGAATATTGTAAAACCTATTTCTGCGACAGTGAGATATCTAATAGTGCTGAGGAAATTGGGAAACGTTATGAACGTGCTACTTTTTACCCCAATTATAGCTTCGCTCAGTTCGTCGGAACATATAAGCCTGTTCAAAATACTGAAAAAGGAAAGGAATCTGAGATTCTGTATAAGTATATCCCGGGGCCGTTCTTGCGAATCCTAGTAAAGGCACTGCAAAATCCTGAACAAAATTTTCTTCTCATTATTGAAGAAATCAATCGAGCTAACGTTGCTGCTGTTTTTGGAGATGTATTCCAACTTCTTGACCGTAAAAATGGCGTCAGTGAATACCCTATTGCCGCAAGTGAAGATATCAAGAAATACTTAAAAGACAACGGAATTGACCATTGTGATGAGTTGAGAATCCCCAACAACATGTATATCTGGGCAACAATGAACAGTGCCGACCAGGGAGTATTCCCTATGGATACTGCATTCAAACGCCGTTGGGAATTCGAGTACATTGGTATCAACGAGAAAGAAGACGATATGAAGAATTACGAAATACCAATGCAAAAAAAAGAAGAAAGTTCTCGTGAATGGATGAACTGGAATGAACTCCGTCATAAAATAAATGATAGGTTGACAGATCTAAAAATCAACGAAGACAAATTGCTTGGTCCCTATTTTATTTCTGAAGAAAAACTGAAGTTAGTTGAAGGTAGAAAAGTAGAAAATGCTGAAGAATTTGTAAAATTCTTCAAGAGCAAGGTGCTGATGTACCTCTTTGAAGATGCTGTAAAGATGCGTCCTAGAGACCTTTTTGATGAAAATACAATTAGCAGGTTACGATTCTCGGATATCTGCGAAAAGTTCGATGAAATCGGTCAAAGAATTTTCAATTTTACCAAATGACAGAAGAAAAACCATCCCTATTTCAAGAATTGAAACGGTACACCCCAAGAGAGATTAGGGAACTTTTGGGATGTACCTCTGAAAATGTAAAAGCTTACATAAACACACTACGAAAATACGGAATCGTAAAGATTGTCAAGAACGAAAGTCTAGATTTTGCAGACTTGAATAATGACGACCTTGTTATAGCGGATTCTGCAGAAGAGGTGTTGGGAGCATGCTACAAATTTGATTTTGTAGGCGTAGTTGCTGTAAAAAATAAGGTGATTCTCTGCTATCCTAAATACACCTCAAGTACTGATGAAAAAAAAATTCGAGATGAATTGAAATTGGCAATAAAAGCCATTCGCAAATATGATTCTAAAGGCGAATTGGTTCATTTGCATAATAGAGACGATAAAGGCGAGTATAACAAATTGGCCTTGTCATTGCATATTTTGCAGGATTATTTCGAGAATGGCGTTTATACGAATATTCAAGAAATTATAGAAACTAATGGCGAAGGAGAAATCGATTGGGATCGAACGATTAACGAAACATTCGCCTACATCAAGAACAATCGTCCTTATTATCTTGAACTAAAAACACGCTTATCACAAAACGATGATTTAGATTATTTCAAGCGATTGCATGAATGTATCGTTACGCAATGCTCCAAATATCTCAAAGAATTAGATGTATTAGATTTCTTTGACATACCGGAAGTTCTTTTAAGCGAATCGGATTTGAAAGACTTTGGCGATACGGACTATATTCTTTACCGTTTGGAACGAGAAATAGCAAATCAGTTTGTCACAAAGAAACAGAACCTACTAAAAACGCTATATACATTTGTCGCCACATCTGGAACGAGTTCGCAGGAAAATTCTTATAGTCTTTATGGCACTAACTGCATGAACTTGATTTGGGAAAAAGCCTGCGGACAGATATTTGGGAACATTCATGATCAAGTCGAATCAGAAATAAAGAAACCTCAATGGTACTTGAACGGCGGTCATTATGAAACAAAATCTCTAATTCCGGATATCATAACCAAATGTGAAATTAATGACAGGAATGTATTTTGCATACTAGATGGGAAATATTATCTGGTTAAAACGTCCGAGAATATTTCAGGAAATCCCGGCGTCCAAGATGTTGTAAAGCAATTCGCCTACCATGAATCTTTCCACGATTACCTTTGCGAACAGAATTGCAAATGTGTTTTTAATGCTTTCTTATTTCCACTTTTTGATGCAGATGGTTCTCCAGAAAAGGAAATTCTTATCCGCGGTTTTGTGACTATGCTAAAATGGGGCGTTGAACAACTTGTCCCAATATATCTTGTTTTCTTAAAGCCTGAGTTCGTGTGGATGAATTATATTAACGGATCCATTCAGAAGCCGGCGCTGATCGAAGCGATGAAACGCATTCGATTAGAAGATGTTTTTAGAAATGTGTTGAAATATCCAGATACCTTGCAGTATATGGAATAAAATTAAATCAAAAACTAGGGCTTGCTAGATATCTTTAATAGATTTTTGATCCTTGCTTTTATATTCTCAAAACATACGTTCAACCGTAGTTTTGCCACATCAGTTAATCTAGATGTGTGGGCAACGGCGTCGCGAATAGGGGTGTACTCAATGCAGTCTCGTAGTAAAGTTGACTTTTTTTGTTTGTCTTTTTCGGTGTCAGCTATATAAGCTAGCTGTTCCATTCCGCAATACGATAAATCGTTGTCGTCATGTCGAATTTGTATGCTTAAATTCGCTTTATCTTTCTTTGCTTGATAGCCTTCCTTCCAATTTTTTATGTCATTTTTTAAACTATCTGGATATGCAATCTTTTGGGTAGTAATATACTTTCGCAGTAGATTTTCCGCTAGAAAACAATCTCCATATGATTCGTAATTATAGACGGCATCGGGTTTTAACTCATTAATCCAAGAATTGACCCTATCTTTATCTTCGGTAGACGTTGTTTTGTCGAAATGAACGTAATCATCAGTAATGGCGTCATATAGCTCCTCAGACTTTCGCTGTCTTGGAGGTATTTTTTTATTGTCGGAATCACCTGTTTTTCGATTGGCTCGACGTAAATCATCCCATTCTTCAATTATCTTCGCCATGATATCTTTTTTCAATACATCTAAAAGTGAATTGAATTTAGGATCGTCTGGAACAACTCCTTCTCGACTACTAGTAAAACGATCTGTATCATCGTCAAGTTCGTTGAAATGGATTTGACCATAAAGGTAACTTTCTACAATTCGAGTTGATGGAATATGACTCAAAATATTCTTTTCACGAAGTCTTCCATTAACAAAAAGGTCAACTGTTGCCTTTTCGTCTGAAGTTCTAATTTTTAGTTTCGAAGGCGTATCAACAGAAGCGATAAACCCGGACACAGTCACGGATTCTGTGTATATTAAACGATGAGTGATTAAGCTTTTTGACTTTCGAATCGCTTTTTCAAAAGCATCATTATCATTATCATGGTTTATCAACCATAAGAACTGAGTATCATTTATTAATGGCTCCAAATCAACCATTGAAATTTCTTTTCCATTAACGCTTATATTAAAAGAAGGATCAAACAATGAAAATCTGAAGTCAAGAGCAATAAGTTGACGTAAATAATCAATGCGATTTTTTATGCCGTCATTCATCCCATTGAAAATAATTATAGTCCCATGAGAGAGTTTTTTGTTTTCTTTTAGCAAATCGGAATTTAACGGCGTAAGATTGTAATCATTGGGAGTTATGTCATCTTTAATTGCCTGATCTAGACGAGCATTGTCTATTGTTCCTCCCGTCAAGCTTGACTTTTGTGTTTTGGTAACGATGGAGATGCTTTTTGCGCAAGAAAGCAATGCCAACTTGCCAATACCCTTTCGTCCGATAAATGGACGTCTTGTTGGAGAGCAACTTTTTCCATCTTTTCTTTTAGAATATCCGATTTTTAGGAACTTATTTTGAAAATCGTCTGGCGTCATTCCAACACCATCATCTTGAACGACTAATTGGTTCTTTTCTCTGTCTATGTATATGTGGACATTTTTTGCGTCCGCATCCCATGAGTTAGATATAGCCTCGCCTATAACGGTTATAAGGCTTCGGTACAAATTTCTTCCTAAATGATTTAGAACACTTAAGGAAATGTTGAATTTATAGTTTTCCATCATGAGCCTCGCATTGTTTTAAATGCTGCTTTATACTTTTCCCAATAATTTCCCCTAATTTTGGGGGGACAGCGTTCCCTATATATCTGGACGCTAAAGTCGTTGATACAGATTTTTCATCTACAAAAAATTGATAATTTCTTGGGAACGTCTGTATCAAAGCGGCTTCCCGAAGAGATATTGCTCTATCTTGTTCGGGATGTCCAAATCGTCCATTTCCTAAACCAGTACACTGTGTAGTCATTGTTGGAGCAGGTTTATTCCAATCCATACGACCATATACACTACCGAAGGTTTTTCCACTATTCTTTTTATGACATTTTAGCTGAAGTTCTTTAGGCCAATCAGACCAACTTCCATTTGTAGGAGTTGCTTTTATTCGTTGAATATTCAAAGGTGTTAATGCTCGTGCTTTGTGTAAAGCATCATTTGGGTCCCTTTCTCCAGCTTCGATTGGCGGCAAATTTCCAATCACATCCTTTACGGTTACATAATTTTCTGCAGTGTGTGTTGGGGGGATTAATTCAATTTTTCCTTTTTTTGATGCTAATAAAACCAAACGTTTTCTTGTTTGAGGAATACCATAATCGGGACAAAAGACAACCTTATAGCTTACATTATACTCGTTACGTTCCAAGGTTTCGATAAAACGTTGAAAAACATGTTCCAATTTGAATTTCAAAATTTGCGGAACATTTTCCATAGTGACAATGTCGGGTTGAACTTCTTCCACTAGTCGTCCGAATTCATCTAGTAAACTGTACTTATTTGGGTCTTTATTTTTGTTTTTAAATGCATATGAAGAAAATGGCTGGCAAGGAGCACACCCCGCAAGAACTCGAATTGCACCTTTACTATAAGTATTGTTTATTTCTTCGGCTGTTACTTTGCGAATATCTTCATATCGAAATTCAGCATTGTTGTTGTGATGATATGCATATTGGCAAGTATAGTCTAGATCATACCCGGCTTTAATTTTAAAGCCTTGGCTTTTTAATCCAAAACTTAGGCCTCCTATCCCGCAAAACAGATCAACAACTTCTATAGGAGGGGATTTCTTTTTTGCAGAACTCTTGCGTGATTTAGCCATATAAATAAAAATACCAAAATAAATTTATGCACATTCAATATTGGAGTGAAAAAAAGCATAAATATAGTTAATTTTTTTCGCATTCGCGTTAGGGATAGTGACCCCTTGGGGCGGAGACGCGCCATGCGTGACGCCGTTGCAAGAGCGGCACGAGGGTACCGCAGGTGCACACGGGCTGCCTTGCAATATAGCCCGACCCGGCGAGAAGCCGGGGAACGCTCATGTTTAATCTGAACTTTCCCAATATATTCTTGGCAACTCATAGCCTTCATGACTGATTTCGCATCCATCAATGTTTTCCAGCCCCGATTTCATTTCTTTATCCAGTTTTTCGAGTTGCATATTGACATTCGATAAAAAGTCCTCGTCGCCGTAGTCACCAGCCTCTAGATAGTCAACAGCCTTTGCGTAGATATGCGCCACACGCAGGGCCTTGTAGGCTTTTTTGTACACGGCTAGGACTCCCTTTGAATGTGGGGCGAAATACATGTCTTCGTTCCGCGCCCATGCAACCCACTTTTTGTTTTTCTGTTTTACGTATATGTTCCTGATGCACTCTGCGATTTCTTCAATATACATTTCGTGGTATTCAAAAGCCCCGCCGGACATATTACCTCCATGTTGAAAATTTGTTCCATTTTGATGGTTCCTTGTGTACAATTTATACGCCCGAAATATGTCGGTCAAGCCCCCTCTCTGCGTGAGGCCTACTACCCGTATATAAACGGGAGCATTGAGTCCGAAAAAACGGGATACGCTCTTCAAAAAACGGGAATTGCTCTCCAAAAAATGGAAATCGCATCTATTGTATTAAATTCAGGTTTTGGGAAGACAATAAAAGAAAAAATGAAAAAAATCATTGATGAAATAGATGAAAATCAAGTAATTGCAGCAAAGGATATTATGAAAATTTTAGCGTGTAAGCCAACAGCCGCAACAGAGATGATTAAACGAATGCGCTCGCTGAATCTTTTAAAGAAAATAGAAGGAGTAGGACCAGGTCGTTATTCCTTAAATTTTCTCTCAATAACCACACCGAAGGACTTGTAAAATTTTCTTACTCCCCTAGCCAACATTTTTGATTTTAGGTACATTAATGCAGTACGTGATTCTCTGTCAAATGGAGAATCGCGTCTTTTTTTATTCCGAAAATTCTGAATAAGGGGACGCCTCTAACATCAACCGGCCGCAAATTGTGACCACATGGAGGCTAATATGGCTAAAAATAAAGAGAATGTCCCTGCAAAAGCGGTGGAATCGTTGTTCAATAAAATATCCCCTCTTATTACGCAATCTCGTAAAATGATTGCAACGACCATCAATACTGCTGAAGTCTGCACCAAATTCAAGATAGGCCAATATATAGTCGAAGATGAACAAAAAGGCAAAAGCCGAGCGGCATATGGGAAACAAGTACTCATTCATCTATCTGCCAGACTGATAGAAAAACATGGGGAAGGTTGGTCCGTTGAAACATTAACGCTCTGTAGAAAATTTTTCAATGTATATTCGAATTTCGTAAACGGTGTTTACGAAATTGAGGGCGAATATAAATTCACACTTTCTTGGTCGCATTACCTAGTGCTCATGCGCATCAAGAATGATGATGAACGCCGTTTTTACGAGATAGAGGCTACTTCCGGGAACTGGTCTGTTCGCGAGTTGCAGCGGCAGTATGGTTCAAGTCTGTATGAACGCCTTGCGTTGAGCCGGGACAAGGAACAGGTTGCCCGCTTATCGCGAGTCGGCAACATGGTGGAGAAGCCGGAGGATATCATCAAGAACCCGGTGACGCTTGAGTTTGTCGGTTTGAAACCGGATGCATCGTATTCGGAATCGAACTTGGAATCCGCTATCATTAACAAGCTGCAAGAATTCCTGCTCGAACTGGGGAAAGGATTCCTGTTCGAAGCACGACAAAAACGATTCTCATTTGATGAGGATGACTACTATGTAGACTTGGTTTTGTACAATCGCCTGCTGCAATGCTATGTACTCGTTGACTTAAAAGTCGACAAATTGACCCATCAAGATCTTGGCCAAATGCAGATGTACGTAAACTACTATGATCGTTATGTAAAGCAGAATTTCGAAAAGCCGACTATCGGCATTTTACTTTGCAAAGAGAAGAAGGATACCCTTGTGAGGTTGACGTTACCCGAAAATGCAAATATTTATGCATCCGCTTATGAGTTGTATCTGCCGGACAAGAAACTTTTGCAAGCGAAGGTCAAAGAATGGGTAAATGAATTCGAAACGCAAGATGGTAGGACACCCCAATTGTCAGCCAACGGATGACAAATTGAAACATATCGAAATCGAAAAAAAACATATTGTATATACAGTTGTATTGACACTAGCATATACATTTTTCTATAATAAAGAGGACTTTAGATGAATATTACGAAACACGCTTTTGAGAGAATGCGTGAAAGAGGCTTTAATGTAGAAATGCTTGCGAAAGTTCTACGGAAAAAGAACTTGGTACGGATTTCATCAGATAGAGAAGGTGTATCTAAAATCGTTTCTGAAGTAGACAATCGTTTTTGGACATTGTTTGTATCCGACGACCTAAAAACTTTAATAACCGTAAGGAGAGCACATGAAGACGAAGAAAGAAAAGCACGAGAAGATTAAATTACCTAAGGGTTTCAAACTAGTTGACGATTTTCTTTCCAAAGAAGAAATAGATAGACTAGAGAACGACACAACCATAAAAGATCCAATAATTATTACCGGCGGACACGAGTCGGAAACTCTCGAAGAATCCATCGCCCGCATTAGCCGTGCCATTGCAGAGGCAAAAGAAGAAAAAAAGATGTATTCCATAAGACTCAAGGTCAAGACTGTTGACGCGATCAAGCGCAAAGCTGCAGCCGCAGGGATTCCGTATCAGACCTACGTGAATGTTCTGCTTGACAAGGCGGCTTTCGCTTAAAGCTTTATAGCCTCCCTCCTCCCCCCACTTTTCTATCTTTCACGTCATGCAAAACGAAAACTCTCAAGAAAAGATCAAGGGCAACCCGATTGCCCTTTTGCCTATCGCCGTGTTCCTGGTACTTTATCTGGGTCTCGGCATCACGTTTGAATATGTCCTCAAGATCCCGATGGGATTTTACAACATCCCGATTGTCGCAGCATTCCTGGTGGCAATTTTCGTGGCTTGTGTGCAAAACCGCAAGCTGAATTTCGACCATAAGATGAACGTGATGGCAGGCGCACTTGGCGACCGCAATATTTTCTTGATGATCCTGATTTTCCTTTGCGCGGGCATTTTCGCAGGGATTCTCGGGCGTTCAAGCGCCTCAGCGGCAGCATACTTACTCTTGGATTTCATTCCGGCGCAGTTCGCGGTGGTAGTGCTGTTCGTTGTCGCGGCGTTTGTCTCTACGGCGATGGGTACGTCTGTTGGCACGATTGCGGTGGTCTCCCCGATTGCGGTTGAGGTCGCACAGATGGCGGGCTTTGGCGTTCCATTCTGCGTAGCGACGGTGATTGGCGGCGCGATGTTTGGCGACAACTTGAGCTTTATTTCGGATACGACGATTGCGGCAACGTCTACGCAGGGTTGCAAGATGAAGGATAAGTTCCGTGTGAACTTTCTGGTGGCAGCCCCGGCAGCACTTCTCGCGATTATCATTATCACGGCAATTTCGTTTGTGACCAAGGCAAATACGGTTGCCGAAAACTCCTACAATCTCGTACAACTTATTCCGTATGTTCTCGTATTGGTACTTGCGCTCACGGGCATCAATGTTTTTGCGGTTTTGCTCATCGGCATTGTCGCAGCCTCCATCATTATGGTGGGTTCCGGCACGCTTGACATGATTGGCCTTTTGCAGAACATCGGGAACGGCATTTCAGGAATGTACGAGACAATTCTCGTCGCAGTTCTGGTGAGCGCCTTGTGCGGGCTCATTCGCATTCACGGCGGTTTCGCAGCTCTGTTAGACTTTATCCATAAAGTGTTCAAGGGACACCGCAGCGGTCAAGTGGGCGTTGGCCTCTTGGTGAGCGCACTCGACATTGCTACAGCAAACAACACAGTCGCCATCGTGATGGCAGGTCCGATTGCAAAGCAGATGGGCGACGAATACAGAATCTCGCCGAAAAAGACGGCTTCGCTCTTGGATATTTTCAGCTGCGTGGTGCAAGGCATTTTGCCTTATGGCGCACAGATGCTCGTAGCGCTCGCCGCCATTTCGACAGCAATCCCAAACGCAAACATCAGCGCATTCGACCTCATTCCCTACATGTTCTATCCGTTCTTGCTGCTTGTCAGCGTACTTATATTCATTGCAATTTCTCCGCGCAAGAACAAGCACTAACTTTAACAAAATTTTGCGTCAACAATCCCCGCTTTCGCGGGGATTTTTTTTCATATTCCAATTTAGACTACCCCACAACTACTCCTCATATACGTTACTTTGTAGTTTACAATTGAGGCAGACAAACGTCTCAGAATAAACTAGGAGGAAATCATGAAAACCTTAAAATTCATAACAGCTGTAATGCTTGCGTTTATGGTCACAACATCGTTCGCAGCACGAATAGTCAAATCGAAACTGGGCGATATCGAAGTCACCAACGCAAAAGACGGTGGCGAAGTTGTCTGCACAGCAGAATTCAATGACGAACTGACTATTGTCAAAGAAGCCGAAACTAAAGTCCTCGTCAAAGGGCGATGCGGAATGGGCTGGGTCGATAAATCAAAAGTTGAATATGTCGCCAAGGCGCAGGACAAGGTCATTATTTTTGACGAAATCCCGTTATTAGATTGGCACGACAATCCAATGGGTACCGGTATTTTGATCGGCGACATTGAAGATTTTGACATCGCACAGATTGATCGCGATTTCAAAGAATACCTGACATACACTATGGATCGTGAGCAAACAGAAATACGAAATGGAGAGAACTGAGCTCACGCATCAGCGCTGCCCTGCGGGGCAGCGTTTTTTTTGTTCTTTCCCAAACGCAGTCTTACGATTTTATTACTTTTTCTTTTGATAAACAGAAGAGAATTTCACAAGGATTTATTTATGAATATTGCTATTGTCGGTACCGGTTACGTTGGTCTTGTTAGCGGCACGTGCTTTGCCGAAATGGGCGTCAACGTGACTTGCGTTGATGTGAACCAGGCCAAGATTGAATCTCTCCAGAAGGGAGAAATCCCTATATACGAACCGGGTCTCGATGAAATGGTGCTCAGGAACCAGCGCGAAGGCCGCCTCAACTTCACGACCGATCTCGCAAGCGTTCTCGACAATGTCGAAATGGTCTTTAGCGCCGTGGGTACGCCTCCGGACGAAGACGGTTCCGCCGACTTACAGTATGTGCTCGCAGTGGCCCGCACATTCGGCCAGAACATCAAGAAGTACACCGTTCTCGTGACCAAGTCTACAGTCCCTGTCGGCACTGCCAAGAAGGTCAAGGCCGCCATCCAGGAAGAACTCGACAAGCGTGGCGTGAACGTCCCGTTCGACGTGGCCAGCAACCCGGAATTTTTGAAGGAAGGCTCCGCCATCACGGACTTCATGAAACCCGACCGCGTTGTCGTGGGTGTCGAAAGCGAACAGGCCAAGGAACTCATGACCCGCCTCTACCGCCCGATGATGCTCAACAACTTCCGCGTGATTTTCACGGACATCCCGAGCGCCGAAATGATCAAGTACGCCGCAAACTCCATGCTCGCGACCCGCATCAGTTTCATGAACGACATCGCAAACCTCTGCGAACTCGTGGGCGCCGACGTGAACATGGTCCGTAAGGGCATCGGTAGCGACACCCGCATCGGCAGCAAATTCCTCTACCCGGGCTGCGGCTACGGTGGAAGCTGCTTCCCGAAAGACGTGAAAGCCCTCATCAAGACCGCCGAAAAGAACGGCTACAAGATGGGCGTTCTCAAGGCCGTCGAAGAAGTGAACGAATACCAGAAGACGGTCCTTTTCAACAAACTAGCAAAGCGATTCGGCGGTGAAGCAAACCTCAAGGGCAAGACGATTGCCATGTGGGGCCTCGCCTTCAAGCCAGAAACAGACGACATGCGCGAAGCGACCGCACTCGTACTTATCGACAAGCTCACAAAGGCTGGCGCTATAGTTAGAGTCTATGACCCGGTCGCCATGAACGAATGCAAGCGCCGCGTGGGCGACATCGTCACTTACTGCAACG
This sequence comes from Fibrobacter sp. UWB3, assembly GCF_002210405.1. Taxonomy (NCBI): domain Bacteria; kingdom Pseudomonadati; phylum Fibrobacterota; class Fibrobacteria; order Fibrobacterales; family Fibrobacteraceae; genus Fibrobacter; species Fibrobacter sp. UWB3. The sequence continues at coordinate 27,671 of NZ_MWQJ01000011.1, read as the reverse complement.
ACATGTACGAAGCATTGCTCGATGCTGACGCCCTCCTCCTCGTGACCGAATGGAAGCAGTTCCGCATGCCGAGCTTCGGCGTGATGAAGAAGTCCATGAAGAACGCCCTCATCATCGACGGCCGCAACATCTACGACGCCAAGGAACTCGCCGACGCCGGTTTTGAATACAGCGCTATCGGCTGCTAAGGAATCGCCATGCTTGATAAAAACGTTATTCTCAATGGAAAGGCCGTCCTTGTTACGGGTGCGGCAGGATTTATCGGTTGCAACCTCTGCAAGAAGTTGCTCAACGACTATAACTGCTCCGAACTCGTCGGGCTCGATTCCATCACCGACTACTACGACGTAAACATCAAGCACGAGCGTCTCAAGGAAATCGAGGCCCTCGCGACAACAACCGGCAAAAAGTGGACATTTATCAAGGCGAACCTCGCCGACAAGGCAGCAATCGACAGCCTGTTCGAGAAGTACCACTTTGCCGTCGTCGTGAACCTCGCCGCCCAGGCAGGCGTCCGCTATTCCATCACAAACCCAGATGCCTACATCCAGAGCAACCTCATCGGATTCTACAACATCCTGGAAGCATGCCGCAAGGGCGCCGAAAAAGGCGAAGTCGAGCACCTCGTGTACGCGAGCTCCTCCAGCGTGTACGGCAGCAACAAGAAGATCCCGTACTCCACCGACGACAAAGTCGATAACCCAGTCTCTCTGTACGCCGCCACCAAGAAGAGCAACGAGCTCATGGCGCACGCCTACAGCAAGCTCTACAACATCCCCAGCACGGGGCTCCGCTTCTTTACCGTCTACGGCCCCGCCGGCCGCCCGGACATGGCCTACTTCGGCTTCACCAACAAGCTCAAGGCCGGCAAGACCATCCAAATTTTCAACTACGGCAAGTGCAAGCGCGACTTCACGTTCGTCGATGACATTGTCGAAGGCGTCGTGCGCGTGATGCAGCACGCCCCCGAAAAGCAAAACGGCGAAGACGGCCTCCCCCTGCCGCCGTACAAGGTCTACAACATCGGCAACAACCACCCGGAAAATCTGCTCGACTTCGTGACAATTCTCCAAGAAGAGCTCGTCCGCGCGCATGTGCTCCCCGCCGATTACGACTTCGAGGCCCACAAGGAACTCGTACCCATGCAGCCCGGTGACGTGCCCGTAACCTACGCAGACACGACCGCCCTGGAGAATGATTTCGGATTCAAGCCCGCAACACCTCTCCGCGAAGGTCTGAGAAAGTTTGCAGAGTGGTACGCAACGTATTACGGGAAGGGAGAGTAACGGATATAGTAGCGGACAAACCGACAATAAAATTGAATATCGCGGTAGCAAAAAGACCGTCGGTTACTATATTATAAAAACTAATACACAAAATAGAGATTTGGAATAAGATGAACGTAGTCTACGCCAGTGACGACAATTTTGCGGAAATCATGGGTGTTTCCATCTGTTCGCTTTTCGAAAACAACAAGGATGTTGCTGAGATTGTAGTCTATGTTTTGGAAGAAAACTTCAGTGATGAAAACAAACAAAAACTCAAAGCATTAGCCAAAGCATATGGCCGAACAATTAAAAGAATACCGACTACTTCCATAATCAACGAACTGTCCACCCTCCACCAGGATCGTGGTGGAGCAAGTCAGTTTTCAAGACTTTTTTTATCAAAGCTATTACCGGACAACTGCACCCGAGTATTGTACCTTGATTGTGACACCTGCATCCGTAAAAATATTGAAAATTTCTACAATCAAGACCTTAATGGGAATACGGTTTGTGGCGTAATGGACTGCATCAGCAAACAGCATCGAACAGTACTAGGCCTTGAAGAAAATGATATCTACATTAATTCGGGAATGATGCTTGTTGATTTAAGTTCTTGGAATCAAAACCTTATAGAAAACAAGATATCGAATATAATTAAAAAATTCAATGGCAAGGTACCTTACGCAGACCAAGGAATTTTAAATCTAGCTCTTCAAGGAAAAATCAAGCTTGCCCACCCACGCTATAACTGTATGTCTATTTTTACAGTATTTTGCTTTGACGATTTACTAAAATACCGCAAACCAAGTGCTTGTGATTCCAGCGTGGAGATTGAAGAGGCAAAAAAAAATCCGTCCATAGTACACTTCGTCACTTTATTCTGTACATCTCGTCCATGGTTTAAAAATTCATCAGGCCCCTTTTTTGATGAATGGAAGTACTACAAGCAAATATCACCATGGCAAAACTCATCAGAAAGAAATCCCCAAAAGAATCTATTCCAATATCTAGGAGTCTGCTTATACCTCTTAGCTCCTAAAAATTTAAGCTTAGCAATTCTTGGCTTTTTGCATGCACGAATTAAACCGAGGTTGATGAAAAAATGATTGTTGTAAATGCGCGTTTTTTAACACAACCTCTTACAGGTGTACAACGTTTTGCGTTTGAAATATCAAAAGCATTACAATATCTTTGCAATGACAAAGATATTCATTTTGTCGCCCCAAACAATATTCTTACCCCCCAAAAAGCAAAAGAACTAAATGTAGAAATAATTGGTTCCCACACAGGACATCTGTGGGAGCAATTAGACCTGCCCCAGTATTTAAGAAAAATAGGCAACCCCCTTCTTTTAAATTTCTGCAACACAGCACCAATTTTCTACAAGAACAAATTATCGACAATACACGATATTACTTATATCCGTTATCCGCAAACATTTTCAAAATCATTTCGGTATTTTTACAAAGTCATCATTCCGTTAGTACTAAAAACAAGCAGGCATGTTTTTACAGTTAGTAATTTTTCTAAACAAGAAATTTCTGGCTATTACCAAATTTCAAATGAAAACATTTCAGTAATATATAATGCTGTAGACCAAGCATTTCATCAGCAATTAGATGAAAATCTAAAAAAAGAAAATTATCTTCTAGCAGTTTCCTCCGTAAAAGAGAATAAAAACTTCGGAATGATTCTCAAAGCATATAAAGAGGCTTCTAAGAAAATCAACAATCTCAAACTTTTTATTGTAGGTGATTTAAAAAACAACAATTTTTCAAACATTGACCTAAACATATTCGTAAAACACCCGGGAATAAAATTTTTAGGACGAGTCAATGACTCGCAACTAATAAAACTTTACTCAAACGCTATTGCTTTTTTATTTCCATCCCTATATGAAGGATTCGGCATACCCGTTCTTGAAGCCCAATCCTGTGCATGTCCTGTAATAGCATCAAATGTATCCTCATTACCAGAGGTTCTAAGCAATTCGGCAGACTTAATCAACCCCCAAAATACAAACGACTTTATCAAAGCCATACACAACATTGTAAGCAATGTCGAACACAGAAATGCATTGATTGAAGCGGGTTTAAAAAATGCATCCCGTTTTTCTTGGAAACAAAGCGCAAAAAAAGTACTCAGTACAATAAATGAGGTTATAAGTAATGCTTAACATATCAATAACCCCCTTTGGCATTGTTTACATTGTTCTTGCAATTATCGCATTTTGCCATTCATACCAAGCCGTGGCTAAGGTTTTTGCGTTTTCATACTTATTTCAAACAACAGCTATTTTTGCAATTGGCAATACTGGCTTTATGCCCTATTTAATAGGCCCCATACTTCTTATCATAAAAGGCATCAGACTAAAAAAAGAAGTTCCTCGGGATGTAAAAAATATACAGATAATTTCGCTAGTTTTCATCGTATTCATTATTGCCCAGTCCTTCCTCGCAAAATACTTTTTTGAAGGTCAAGTAATGGTCTATGAGCAAGGCGGAATGGAAACGGCCTTAGCAAAGGGTATGGTGCCATACTATTTTTCAATGAAACAATGTATTCAATGGGTATACCTTCTTTTAAATATAGGTGGATTGATTTCGCTTATAAAGCACAAGCAATATCTTGATCAAAGTTTTTCAAGAAAAATTATTGAAAATTCCGTTCTTTTTATCTCATTTATCGGCATTTGGAAATATATCGCCGATAATTTTGGAGGATGGTTTCCAGAAACATTCTTCTTTAACAACTTGTCATTTGATCTAAATAACATATGGCAATCAGTCGGCGGCAAAATGAGATTCACCTCTATATTTGTAGAAGCCTCTATCTGCGGACTATTTCTTGCTCTTTTTTGGTGGAATACATTCTTTACCAAAACGAAAAATAAGATAATTTTTTCATCCATCATTCTCCTCTGTTTACTACTTACAGTAGCATCAACAGGATTCTTTTGTTTTCTATTCGGAGCAGCACTTTATCTTATAAAAAAACGCAACATAAAAGTTATTATTTTTTTATTTATAATAGGAACATCCTTCTACTTGCTCGCGCAATATTTAAATCTTCTAGACATCGTCTACGATATGACAATCAACAAGTCTGGATCAGAATCAGCAGAAGTCCGTTCAAAGATTATGATGTCAGGTCTCCAAATTTTTAAGGACACTTACGGTTTAGGAGTTGGCTTGGGAGCGTCCAATGGTTCCGGATTGGCGTTAACTCTTTTAGGACAAATCGGCTTTCTAGGATGTTCTCTTTTCTTAGGATGGCTATACTTCATCGTAAAATATTTAAGCAACAGACAAATAAAAATGCAATTATGCCTATGGGTTCTATTTTTTGGCATGTGTACTTCCGTCGGATATTTGTCATTCCCGATTTTATGGCTAGAGCTAATAATAGTATGTTGTTCTAGCGCCAACATTCTAGACAACAAAAGCGCAGCCTAAAGCATTCTAAAAATGAAAATTCTTTTTGTCATTCGAGATATGGTAATTGGTGGTGCAGGAAAACAACTTGCACTTACCGCAAATGCATTATCAGAAAAAGGGCACGAAGTTTATATTTATTCATACTTCGGTGGAGAAAACAAACATATCCTAAATCCCTGCGTAAAATACATTGCCCAATCCCCAATCCCTGATTCTAAATTAAAGGAATACCTTTGGGCAGTACCGCACATTCGGGATCAAATGAAAATGATAAAGCCCAACATTGCAATATCTTGGAGATGCAATGCAGGGTGTTTCACAGTATTAGCGGCTTTAGGTTTACCTATAAAAACGGTTTTCAGTGAACGAAGCGATCCCTACACAGAAACTTCTTTACTTTTAAAAATTTCGGCATTTTTCTGCAACTTTTCAAGCGCTGGAGTTTTCCAAACAGAGGCTGTACAAAAATATTACAAGCGCTTAACATCTCGAAGCGTCGTAATCCACAACCCTTTTGATCCTCAAATAGGGGACCAAGAAAGCATCCCTTTCCAGAAGCGAAAAAACGAGATTGTACATATTGCAAGAATGATGATTGTTCAAAAACGTCAGGATGTCATGTTAAATGCATTCAAAATTTTTTTGCAAAAGCATCCCGACTATATCTTAACTTTTTATGGCGACGGTCTAGATTTTAATAAAATTCGCCATTTAGCCCAAAACTTACAAATAGAAAAAAATGTCAATTTTCTTGGAGATGTTGTAGGGGCATCAAAAAAAATTGGCAGCGCAAAAATGCTCGTGCTAACATCGGACTATGAAGGTATTCCGAATGTCATAATGGAAGCTTTTGCTATGGGCGTTCCTGTCGTATCGACAGATTGCAGTCCCGGTGGTGCTCGAGTACTTATCAATGATGGTGAAAATGGTTATATAACCCCAACAGGGGATGCCCAAGCCATTGCGGCCAAAATGGATGCAATCGTCGATAACGAGGAAAGAGCAACGAACTTCATCACTAAAGGCAAAGAAAAGTTGCTTCAATTTAATCCAGATTTGATATTTGAAAAGTGGAATAAATTCTTAAATCAGTTAATTAGCAATTAATCAAAAAAGACATGACTAAAGTAGTTCACTTCATAGAAACTCTTTATCAAGGTGGTGCAGAAACCTTGGTTAAGGATTATGCCCTTTTATTAGACAAAACAAAATTTGACATCACAATTTTGTGTATAAGAAGAACAGATTCTCCATACGAAACATTACTTACCACTGCAGGGATTAAAATTATATTTGTTAGTGATTTCTTTGGGTCAACAAAAAAATTTTCAGGTCGATTAGCAAACAAAATTGCCAAAGAGTGCGGACTTTATCATCTAAAGGTAAAAAAAATACTAAACCAAATACAACCAGACATCATTCATGCGCACCTATCAATATTAAGATACTTGATGTTCGCAAACACGCCCTATTCAACCAAACTTTTTTATACCGTACATGGAGAACCCGCTAGATATTGGGATTCCAGCAATCCTAATTCACAGAAAGAACGCAAAGCATGTTCCTCACTCATTCAAAAGCACCACATGACATTAATTGCCTTACATGACAAAATGCAAAGTGAGTTAAATCATCGTTTTTCGGTGCAAAATACAATTACGCTAAACAATGGTATTAATTTCAATCGATTTAAGATCCAAGAAACACGCGAAGAAATAAGAAAATCTCTTAATATTCCCGAAAAATGTTTTTTAATTGGTCATGTAGGACGTTTTATTAAAGAAAAAAATCATTCTACAATCATTAACTCATTCAGCGAACTCCATAAGAATAACACAAACACACACTTACTCCTAGTCGGTTCAGGAGAACTCAAAGATTCTATAATCAGCAAAATCAATTCTTTGGGACTAACGCAATCAGTTACCATTCTTAATTCAAGAACAGATATTCCAAGAATCATGCAATCCATGGACATTTTTATTTTCCCTTCAACATCAGAGGGCTTAGGAATCGTCCTTATCGAAGCTCAAAAAATGGGAATTCCATGCGTCATATCGTCCGCAATTCCTGAAGCCGCAATTGTATCCAACCTTGTTCATCGAATGTCCCCAAACGCAACGGACAAAGAATGGGCCGAACAATTGCAAAATTTCAAAGTCGATTCAATAAAATACAATGGAATTGAGAACTGGGACATGAACATTGTCATAAAAAAGCTAGAATATATTTATCAACAAGCCGTTTCAAATAACACAAATATGATACAGCAATGAAAAAGTTTTTAATTACAATAGACACAGAATCAGACAACCAATGGGATTACGACAACCCCATTTCAACAGAAAATGCAAAATTTTTGCCCCGTTTTCAGGAGCTATGTGAGCGTTACAAATTCAAGCCTACATGGCTAACCAATTACGAAATGGCAAATGATGATTTCTTTTGCCACTACATGAAAGAAAAACAAGATGATCGTTTGTGTGAAATCGGCATGCATTTGCATGCGTGGAACACCCCTCCAGATTATTCCCTAAAAAAAACACATCGAGAACGCGACTATTTAATCGAATATCCTGTAGACATCATGGATAAAAAAGTCGCAACGATGACAGAACTTATAGAAAAAAAATTTGGGAAAAGCCCAACAACACACCGTAGCGGACGTTGGACAACAAACCAAAAATACTTTGAAATACTTCACAAATACGGATATAAAGTAGACTGTTCCGTGACTCCCCATATCAATTGGACAAAAGATGTCGGCGCAACAGGTATTCCCGGTAGTGACTATTCGAAATGTCCCGAAAAGCCTTACTACATTTACAAAGACATTTTAGAAGTCCCAATGACCATACGAAAAAAACATATGTTCGTATGGGAAAAACCTTATACACTCTATTCCCTTTGCAGAGAACTCAAGCGTTTTGTATTTGGAAGAAACCAGTGGCTAAGACCAGATGCATCCTTGTTGCAAAAGCCTTTGATAAAATTGATTGACATTATTTCAAAAGAAAATCAGTATTTGATGTTTATGATTCATTCTTCGGAATTGATGCCTGCCGGTAGTCCTAATTTTAAAGACGAAGAATCAATAAAATTACTTTATCAAATCATCGACAATATATTCAAATACTCATCACGCCTTGGATATGAAGGTATTTCGTTGCGTGACTTTGCAAAACAACCTGCCATTTAAAACAAACAAGCCACATTATGATTAAGATTAGCGTCATCGTCGCAGTTTATCAAGTCGAAAGATTTATTCGTAAATGTTTGAACAGTCTTCAAAATCAGACATTTTCGGATTTTGAAGTTTTGCTGATTGACGACGGCAGCAAAGATCTATCAGGAATCATTTGCGATGAATATGCAGCTCAAGATTCTCGTTTTCGAGTAATTCATAAAAAAAACGGTGGAGTCAGTTCAGCAAGACAAGTTGGTTTAGATCATGCAATTGGAGAATATATAATACATGTAGACCCAGATGATTGGGTTGAAAAAGACATGTTAGAAAACTTGTATAACGAGGCGAAAGCAAATAATTCCGACATGGTTGTATGCGATTACCTTCAAGAATGCAACGGAAAGACCTCTTATATGAAGCAAATCCCCAGCATGGATGGAGCAAAATCCTACTTTTACGATATGATATATCGGCTACATGGCAGTTGCTGGAACAAGCTAGTACGAAAATCATGTTTTTCCAAATACAACATATCTTTTTCTCAAGACTTGGTTATGTGGGAAGATCAATTTGTGATTCTAAAACTTGCAGAACAACCAATAAAGATTACATACTTACCGAAAGCATTCTATCACTACGATGAATCAACAAACAGTAATAGCGCAGTTCGTTCATGGTCAAGGAAAAAACTAGAATCCCAAAAGACCGTCATTAATTGGTTAGAACAAAAAACAGATTCCATAGTAAAGAACGAAATCATAAACTTAAAAAAAGATGCAAAGAGGACCGCCTTTTTCGTAAAGGAAATAAACACCAAAGAATTTCGCAGCCTCTACCCCGAAATCAACAGTTGTTACAAATTCAAAATTAAAGAAATTGGCCATTTTGAATTTTTTATGTATTTGGCAATACATGTTTCGCTTAGATTAGCAAGACATCTGAATGCAATAAAAGAAAATTTTAAAAATAAGATTTCGACTATATGAAAATAGGAATTCTAACACTACCGTTACAAGACAACTATGGAGGCCTGTTGCAAAACCTTGCTTTACAAAAAGCTTTGTTGCAGATGGGGCATGACGTTACAACCATTGACTATATGAAGACGCCCATTCCTCCTCTTTGGAGATATATAAAATCCTGGATAAAGACCATACTCCTTCTGTGCATTGGGAAACGTAGAAAATTTATAAAATACACCCATGTAGGAACACGAAATCCGCAAAATGAAAAATTCGTCTCATTACATATAAATAAAACTAAGACTTATTTCACATACAATACTGAAATTCTTAAGCAAAACGAAATTGACACAATCATCGTCGGTTCAGATCAAGTTTGGCGCCCCAAATACAATTATCGAATAGAAAATACATTCCTAGACTTTTGTAAGGACCAAAGCAACCTAAAGCGAATTGCTTATGCAGCATCTTTCGGGGTTGATGAATGGGAATTCACGGCATGGCAAACAAAAAAATGCGCTATGCTTGCAAAAAAATTTGACGCTATAAGCGTTCGTGAAGAATCAGGCAAAGCACTTTGCAACAAGTACCTTGGAATTGAAGCAACAACCGTATTGGATCCCACACTATTGCTCAGCAAAGAAACCTATTGCGAATTATGTAAAAACGTTCCTATCACAAAAGAAAAATTTCTTGCCGCTTACGTTTTAGACAAAAACGAAGCAACATACAAAGAATGTGAATCCATTGCAAAAGAAAGCAATCTAACACTAAAATTTTTCGAGGCAGATTCAAAAGCCTCGTTAAGCGTCCCAGAGTGGTTATCTATGTTCCGTGATGCGTCTTATGTAGTCACAGACTCGTTCCATGGAACCGTTTTTTCTATAATCTTTGGCAAAAAATTCAAATGTTTATATAACAAAAGCCGAGGTTCCGCTCGATTCGAGTCCTTGCTCAAAATATATGAATCTGGCAGGCTAGACGAAATGCGCGAATTCTCGTTAAAATGGCTAAAAAAAGTATTGGAGAAATAGAGTCCTTTTTTATTAGCTATCTTTCTTATATAGATTCTTTTTTAGACTATTAAGAAACAGGACTCATCATTATGGAAGAACAGATTATTAACGTCATTGCTAAAGTTCTTGAAGTTGAACCGTCCTCTATAGAACTCGATTGTGGCATTGGTGATATGCCAGAATGGACTTCAATGAATCACTTGAATATCATTGCAAACCTTGAAAAAGAGTTTTCCATTAAGTTCAGTCAGTCCGACATCATGGATTTAGAAGATATTTCCGATCTTGTCACCCTCACCCAAAAACTCGCCTCAAAATGATTTCGGTTGAGCAGTCCATATTTGAGTTTGCCAAGCAAAATCCTCAAAAAATCGCTTTAAAAAGCGGTAAAACAACAGTATCGTATGGTGAATTGGTAAATCATTGCCTCGATGCAAAAAAATATTTTGAGGGCATGCCAAATTATCAAAATGGCTCATGCGTTATCTTGGCTGCAGGAAAACAGGTTGAATTTGCATACGCTTATTTCGGAGCACATTTGGCAGGACTTAAAGTAGCCCCCATTGATCCAGAAACAAATCCGACCCGCTTTGATTTTATTGCCCAAACACTAAATCCTTTTGTTGTCATCGGTTTTGATAAAATTCGAGGATCTTGGGTAAATAAATCTCTCAAGGATTTTTCCTTCCAAGAAAGCGGACTTCAATCGGAGGTTGCTTTCCCCGATATGAACTCTGTGGCTGACATTCTTTTTACGACAGGTACAACGGGAACACCCAAAGGAGTTCCCCTGACGTTTAAAAACGAAGCGGCAGCAGCTCGAAATATCAATGATTTCATTCGCAATAAAACCGATGATGTTGAGTTGCTAGCACTTCCCATCAGTCATTCCTTTGGACTCGGACGCGTTCGTTGTTGTTTGTCCAATGGGCAAACATTGATTTTGCTCGGAAGTTTTGTGAACGTCAAACGTATTTACAAAAGCTTTGAAGAAGATGGCGTAACAGGTTTTACAATGGTGCCTTCAAGCTGGAAATTTCTGCAGAAGATGAGTGGCAACCAGCTAGGCAATTATGCGTTCCAACTCAAGTACATAGAAATGGGCAGTGCCTATTTTTCCGAAAGTGACAAAAAAGAACTAGCTTCGCTTTTACCAAACACCCGCGTAACCATGCACTATGGTCTTACCGAGGCTTCTCGTTCCGCATTTATGGAATTTCACGAAGATGCAAACGCTTTAAACAGTGTTGGCAAGGCCTCTCCAAACACGGATATTCAAGTCTTTGACGAATCAGGCAATATGCTGCCATTAGGAGAAGAAGGTGAGATTTGCGTTAAAGGTGAGCATGTAACGCAGGGCTATCTCAATCATCCAAATAACGATGTTTTCTTTGGAAATTACTTTAGAACTGGCGACTGGGGGGCAAAAAACTCAGACGGTTACATATTCTTGAAAAGTCGCAAGAAAGAACTTATCAACGTTGGTGGAAAAAAAGTAAGTCCTATTGAGGTTGAAGACCAGCTTGTATTGATTCCAGGAATTGCAGAATCAGCCTGTATCGCAATTCCAGATCCTGGAGAAGTTCTTGGCGAGGTCGTGAAGGCATGTCTGGTGGCAGAGCCGAACGCAGAGCGTCCAACATTTGAAGAAATATCTTCAGCTTTGTCAGGGAAATTAGAAGGTTATAAGATTCCAGCCGTTTATGAGTGGGTAAACGAAATTCCCAAAACTTCTAGCGGGAAAGTTCAACGTGGATTGCTTAAATGATTCAGATTACAAACAAAGAACAATGTTGTGGTTGTAACGCTTGTGGCGATATTTGTCCCAAGGGGGCAATTTCATTCCCACAAGATGAAGAAGGTTTCTGGTATCCGAAAGTCGATTTGGAAAAGTGCGTAAACTGCGGCATGTGCAACAAAGTTTGCCCGCTCCAGAACATGGACAAAGTCAAATCCGCAGAAAAACTGAATCCGCCTAAAGTCATTGGCGGATATCACAAGAATATTGCCATCCGTTTTGACAGCACCTCAGGTGGGATTTTTTCGGCACTAGCCAACGCAATGTACAAAGATGGCGGATATGTAAGTGGTGCAATACAAAATCCAGACCTTACAGTTTGCAACTTCATTTCAAACGACAAAAGCGACCTGGCCCGTTTACGCAGCAGCAAATATGTTCAAAGTTCTGCAATAGGCCTCTATAAAGAAATAAAGGAACATCTTGTTGCAGGAGAAAAAGTTTTAGCTTGCGGTTCTCCCTGCCAAATGGGAGCATTGCGCACCTATCTTGGAAAAGATTACGACAATCTGATTATTGTTGATTTCCTTTGCCGTGCAACGAATTCGCCTAAGGCATATCGTAAATACATGGATATGCTAGAAAAACAATATGGCGGTAAAATAGTCTATGTCAAGGCAAAGAATAAAGAACATGGCTGGCATAGCCTAGCTCGCAAAGTCGTCTTTGACAACGGCAAGGAATATTACGGTGAAGGCCATGACGACCATTACCGTCGCGGCTATCATTGGAACATGTTTGAACGCCCATCATGCTATGATTGCAAATTCAAAGAAATTCCACGCTATTCAGACATCACACTTGGCGATTTCTGGGGAGTTGAAATGATTGCTCCCGAATTAGAACAGAATCTTGGAACATCCATGGTAATGCTCAACACACCCAAAGGTGAAGCGTTCTTTGAAAAGATAAAAAGCAAACTCGTTTGTCGCGTTTTTTCATTAAACGATATTTTACCCGGTAATCGAGCAGCTCTTCTTGAACCTATCAAGTATCCACCAATAGACAGAAAAGCTCTGTTCAATGATATGGATTCAATGCCGTTTGACGAACTTGCAAACAAGTATTTCCCAGAACATAAGTATAAAGCTACATTCAAAACTAAAGTCAAAAACTTACTTAAATTCTTATACCACAACAAAAAAACTCCGCTTGACACATTAAGAACTTTGCGTTATTGTTTCCTTAGTAAACACGTCAAAGCAGACATTTTAAAAGGCAATATTTTTGCGGTCAAAAGCCATTGCGCTATCGATTTAAGAGGGACTGCCAAAATTGTGGTAAACAAAGGATCGTTCACATTTGGTGAAAAGCGCAACTTCAAGACAAAAGAAGAAACGGCTCTTCTGATCGAAAATGGCGGAACATTACAGATTGACGGCGACAACTTCATCAAGACCACAAGCGATATTCAAATTTTCAAGAATGCTCTGTTGAGATTTGGCCCCGGCGCTACCAATATGGGGCTAAAAATCGTCTGCTCCGAAAAAATTTGGATAGGAGACCACACTCGCATTGGTCGCGACGTCTGGATTCGCGATAATAACGGCGGACACAAGATTATTCAGGTCGGCTATAAAGATAAAGCTCCTGTCATCATTGGAAACTATGTTTGGATTTGCTCCGGCGCTCAAATTATGAAGGGTGTCACAATTGGTGATGGAGCTGTTATTTCCGCGAATAGTGTTGTAACAAGTAATGTTCCAGCACATTCGATTGTAGCAGGAAACCCAGCTAAAGTTGTTGCGGAAAATATTTATTGGAGACCATAAAGTCCAATGGCAGAAGAATCTGCAAATAAGAGAATTGCAAAAAATACGATATTCCTGTATTTTAGATCGCTGTTGATTATGGCGATTACGCTATTCTCATCACGAATAATTTTACAAGCACTGGGCGTAGACGATTATGGTCTATATGGAGCCATCGGTAGCATTGTAATGATGTTCACCATTATCAACAATACGCTTGCAGTTGGAACTAGCCGTTTTTTAACATTTGAACTAGGTAAAGGCGATGCAGCAAAGCTGAAAAAAACATTTAGTGCAGCATTCGCGATGCATGTAGCAATGGCAGCAGCATTGTTCATACTTCTAGAATCAATAGGATTATGGTTTCTAAACAATCGTATGCAAATTCCTGAAGGACGTGAATTTGCGGCCAATGTAATTTTTCAGTTGTCAATTGTTTCGTGCATGTTTAGTTTAACCCAAGTACCCTATAATGCATTAATTATTGCATATGAAAAAATGAACATTTATGCTTATGTCGGCATTGCCGAAGCAGTGTTCAAACTAGCTCTGATTTTTGCGTTGCTCTACATTCCGTTTAAAGACAATTTAATTGCATACGGAATAATTCTTGCAGCATGGAGCATCGGTTTGCAATTTTTTTATTGTTTTTATTGCTATAAGCATTTTCCTGAAAGTCATCTTGGAATATGCAAAGATAAATCTATTTACAAAAGTATGCTGTCTTACTCATTGTGGGATTTTATAGGACAGTTTTGCGCAACAGGAAACGGCCAAGGCATAAACATTCTCATCAACATGTTCTTTGGCGTGACCGTAAATGCAGCAAGAACTGTAGCATATCAAGTCGAAAACGCATTGACAACATTTAGCAATAATTTTTTGACGGCAGTCAACCCTCAAATAGTAAAAGCCTATGCTCAAGAAGATTACAAACGTTTTTTTCAACTGATCTTTGAATCTGGAAAATTCGCATACTATTTATTGTTCATGCTATCTCTTCCCGTTTTTTTAGAAGCTAAGTTTATTCTATCGATATGGTTAGTTGAAGTTCCTGAATATACAGTACTCTTTTTGAGATGTATTATTGGAATAACATTGTTTAGAATTTTAGTACGCCCTCTAATAAATGGCGTTCACGCAACAGGTAATGTAAAAACGTTAAATTTAACAAGCGGAGTTTATTCAGCATTGACCTTTTTGCCTACAACATACCTGTTGTACAAAATGCAGTTTCCTGTTTGGACTTGTTTCGTCGTCCAAGCCGTTAATGGGGTCGTGTGTACTTATTTAGAGACAAGAGCATTATACAAGAACATTCAATTCAAAATGTGGAAATATTTTCTTAATGTCCATATTCACTCTATAGCAGTTTCGCTACTTGCAATAGTCCTACCATACATTCAACTAAAAGTCATGACTGAGGGATGGCTAAGGCTTTGCACCACTACAATATCCAGCATACTTTCAACTTGTTTATGCGTACTTTATCTTGGTTTATCTAGAGGTACTCGATTAATTATTAAAGAAAAGCTTGTTAAAATAATTTGGAAAAGAAATGCATAACATAAAATTTCACAACGGCCTTGAGTTTCCGCCAATCATCATGTCCACCAATTGGATGGACTATCCAACAATGAAAAAAGTCGTATCAGCAGGCTTAAAAATTGGTTTTAGAGCATTTGATACAGCCCGTGATTATGGCAACGAACACATCGTTGGTCAAGTTCTAAAAGAATGCCTTAAGGAACAAAATATTGACCGTAGTGAAATTTTCATTACAACAAAAATTGGCAATAGCCAACAGCGTCTTGGAAATATAGAGGAACAACTCGAAATATCCCTAAAAAACTTGCAAACAGATTATGTAGATTGTTGGATGATGCATTGGCCATATCCCAGTTATTACATTGATACATACCACAAAATGGAAAATATATACAAGTCGGGTCGAGTTCATTCGATTGGAATGGCTAATTATCATGTTCGCCATTTCAACAAGCTATTTGAATCGGGAGTAGAAATCGTTCCTCATTGTGTGCAATTCGAACATCATCCCATGCGTGTCGCCCAAGATATCCTAGATTTTTGCAAGCAACACAATATTGCAATACAAGCGTATTCTCCTTTGTGTCGCATGATACCCAAAATAAAAGAATCCCCCATTTTGAAGGAAATATCAACGAGACTCAATAGAACCATTGGTCAAGTCATTTTACGCTGGCATTACCAGCACCAGAGCATACCTTGTTTTAAGTCTACAAAGCCAGAACGCCTTGCGGAAAATTTTAACATTTGGGATTTTGAATTAACCGAAACCGACATGGCGCTGATTAATTCCATGGATGAAGATTACAAGTACCACCTTGAATCGGCTAGCTGCCCAGGCTTTTGATATGATAAGAAAGATTTTTCGCAAATTAAAACATATTGCATTGATTCCTTTAAAAATACTCAGCAAACCCATTTACGCAACGGAATGGTATAAAGGTTTCTTTGTAGGCGCCGATGGCGAAACATACCCAGACAACAACTGGTATCGTAAACATGAAGAACGTAATTTTGACTTAATCAATCTAGGCAGTAGCGGAGGTAAATGGGCATTCGACTATTCCGGATTCAACATCAAAGCCATGAATTGGGCTCAGCAGCCTCAGACCCTTTTAGAAGACTTCAACCTGTTGCGCAACTATCATTCTATCCTGAGAAAAGGCGGAATTGTTCTTATCACAATAATGCCGTTTACAGGATTAAACAAAACGACTGGCTTTAGAGACGCTATGAAATATTTAAAAATTGACGCTCATGAGCCTATTCAGCCTATAGAAATAAAAAAGGCTCAACTATACACCCAGTGTCCTATTTTATTGGGCAAACCAGCAATTAAAGCTGTTATCAGACATTGGTTAGGTAAAGAACAAATTGTCTCTAGCGCAAATTCAAAAGAAAATATGGACAATAACCCAATGTCCGACATTCAATTAGACGCCGATGCAAAGCGTTGGATTGATGGATGGAAAAAACAATTTTCCATTGAAGATTTTGAGGCTCCACTAACAGAAGCTAATCAGAAAGGTCGCGAATATCGAATCAAACTAATGCGCGAAATAATAGATTTTTGTACGGAAAGAACTTATAAGCCTGCTTATGTAATTCCACCAGTCACAAAGCATTTGTCTCAATACTACACCCCTAAATTTGAAGAAACATATATATACGGATTCTTGAAATCTGTAGATCGCGACATTTTGCTTCTTGATTATAGTAAAGATGAATCCTTGCAAAAAGATGACTTGTTTTTTAATTCGTTTTTCCTGAATAAAAAAGGAAGAAAAAAATTCACCGAACAAGTTTTGCAAGACTTGTATAAATAATCTCACATCAAAAGCTATATTATGCCTTGTCTTTCCGATTGAGTTTCTATTATCTTGTTATACCCAACCACGGTCTTACCAGCAGGAACACTTTTCGTAACAACGGCATTTGCACCAATACGAACATCATCACCGATTACAATGTTCCCGATGACTTTTGCACCAGCACCAATGTAAACACGATTTCCAATCTGCGGGGCTTTACCGTATTCAATTTTATGTTCATTAGCACCAATGGTCACTTGTTGAAGTATTGTACAATTTTCACCTAGTGTTGCATTATTGTGAATGTAAATTCCATTCAAATGAGGTATTCTAAGACCGCCACCAATATCTGGGGTTTCAATGCCCATTCCACTAAATTTGAACATTTCATTGCATATCTTAGCAAGAATCTTTAAAGCAAAAAACGACTTTGAACAAATCGTACGATAGCACCACAAATACAAAACAGAGCGTCCGCTTGATTTATTTCTTGATTTATCGCAAAGATATTTTTGATATTGTAATTCCTGCATACTATAATTCAATATAGTTTTTTTTGCAGCTACTTATTTTGGTCAATCCATTCTATTCGCCGCATCAGCCAATCTTTGATCCATTCGACAGCTTCATCATATGTTTTAAACGGTTTGGGATGCCATGGATCAGAAGTATTCTCTAATATATTCCATTTTTTAAAATTATTCTGTGCAGGGAGTGCTAATTTTCCCTTATAAACATCTATAGAATCAAGAAGGCTCAAAAAGAATTCGTATTTTTGATTCCAAAAATCGCTAGTTCTTTGACTATACAAAGAATCTTTAAAGAGAAACTTATTCCAATAACAAGTCCGTACAACAAGATTATCAATTGTATTTACACTTTCACTTGTAGAATTTCCCATAGCCAAATCAAAATCCCAAACGGGGCCCATTTTTATTTTTTCGCCTACAATCCATGAAAAATATACGCTTGTATAAAAGCCTGAATCTGGATTTTTTAAAAGCTCTTGAACCCAATAATGCTTTACACTTTCATCGACATCAATCCAATCATCAACACCATTATCTTCCTGAGCCTTAATAGACAATAAATATGTTTCAAAATCTTCAATATGTGTTTTGACAGCATCTAAAACACTTTCAGAAGCATTCTTGGGATCATGAATTCTAAAAGGTTTCCCCTTACCATTTTTACTAATAATATCAGAAAATACAACTTGTTCATCAGCTTTATATTTTTGGTCAAATTCCACTATAAATGATTCATCTTCTTTAGGAATATTAACCCTATCCTTGTCTTTTTTTATAGTCTCCGTAACTAGATATACACCCAAATAATTTCCATTCACATATAACTCTGCGAATTCACATCTTGGCGCATAAAACACATCTAACGCAGCTGACAATCGATACGCAAGATAATTTCGCATCAATGTTTTATCAGCATAATTTGCAATAAGCGCCCAGTCTTTGTCCTTGGGCATACCAAGCATTGACTGTTTATTTTCAAACTCAATCTTGTAACTTTTCTTAGGCATTACATCCCAAGAGGAATTTCCCCTTCCCCTTATCGTCAAGTCCAAAATTTCACTTTCAGCGTTGTCTTCACCCCATACTTGGAGTTTTGCAGGAATCTCAGTTTCGCGGTCTTTAATCGCTTGGCGTTTTTCCGTTTCAATGACAATACGGGGAATTCCGGCATAAGGGTATTCCTTATCATCAGGCTTAAACGAACTCAGATACCCCTCTTTAGAAGAAGAGCTTTTTTCCTTCGAAGACGATGAAGAGGATTTACTTGTCATTGTTTTTGGGGACGACGATTCGTCTGCACGAATCGGCACTGCATCGGTTTGTTCATCAACCTCCGCATCCAAAACGCTATTGCTACAGGCGCCCAAAGAGCCAATAGCAATAGCCATGCAAAAAATTAACAGATACGAAAAAACTCTATAACCAACCCAATTCATGTTTAATCCCTGCTAGATACCCAAAATTAGCTTTTTAGTAGAGAATTTTAAAGACATTAAATCAGAAAGGTTATTGTAGCATACCAAACATTCAACCAGAATCACACAAGTAGTGGAACAATCCTCTCCACAATTTTTCTAAATTTGCGCGCATGGCAGAAAAAAAGAAAATTCTCGTAATGGTCGCTAGCCCGAAAAGGGAACGCAGTGGAACCCTCATCCCGACGAAGGCTTTTGTCGAGGGCCTGGAACAAAACGGCGACTACGAGACGGAATACATTTTCATTGACAAGATGAACATCAAGCCGTGCCGCGGTTGTCTCAGCTGCTGGGGGCGCGAAGACGGTTCGTGTTTCATGAAAGACGACGATGTTCCGATGATCCGCGAAAAGCTCATCAATTCGGATATTGTCATTTGGAGTTTTCCGCTGTTCCTGTTTGGTGTCCCGGGCCAGATGAAGGTCCTGATGGACCGCATCGTGGGCATGGTCCATCCGTACATGGGCCAGAAGCTCAAGGAAGGGGCTAACGCCATGGGCACCCCGCTACACGGGCTGCAGTTTCAGAAAGAAGGCCAAAAGATCATTCTGCTTTCGAGTTGCGCCTGGATGGACTTGGACGTGGTTTACGAGCCGGTTCGCAAGCAGTTCGACATCATTCTCGGTCACGAGGGCTACACGCTTATCGCCTGTCCGCAAATGCGCGCGCTTGACCACCGTGGCGGTCCGCGCCGCTTGAACATGCTCCGCGACAAGTACCGCAAGGGCGGCGCCGAACTTGCCAAAACGGGGACGCTCTCGCAGGAGGCGATTGACTTGATGCAGAAGCCGATCTTTAGCGACGACGCCTACGAGACGCTCGTCGTGGAATTCGTGACGCACATGTTTGATAGAGACGATAATTTCTAACGATTTGGACTATGCCACATACGAGCTCCCGCAAAGCGGGAGCGTTTTTTTTTTTTGCAAAAATAACTGGATTGGGCTGAAGCCCCAACTCTTCGGCTCGGTTATAAAAATGAGCAAACTCATTTTTGCAACGCTCGCCTTCTGAGTTGTCTTCGCTACGCTCAGGATGACGTATTGGGAGCAAGTCACAAGCCACCCCTAAGAGGGGTGGCTTGCTTTGCCCCTAGAAGGGGCTGTTACTGCCAGCGCCTTAATGACGCTGGCTTTCTCTTCGTTCAAGCCATTGTGGACTGATTACCGGCCACCCTTGAAAGGGTCATCGTATTCTTTCGTTGTGAGCTTATCCTCTATCTGATCCGCTTTCTCCTGCTCGCGGATATACTTTTCTACAGTCGCAGAGTTTAACCCCACTGTACTGACATAATATCCCGTTGCCCAGAAGTGCTTGTTGCCGAACTTATACTTCAGGTTTGCATGGCGTTCGAAAATCATCATCGACGACTTTCCCTTCAAATAACCCATGAAGCTTGACACCGCATATTTAGGCGGAATCGACACGAGGAGATGGATATGGTCACTCATTAAATGACCTTCGATAATTGTGACACCTTTCCACTTGCACAAATCTTTTATAATTTGGCGTATATCCGTCCGCAACTGGAAATAGATTATTTTGCGACGATATTTAGGTGTAAAAACGATATGATACTTGCATACATACTTGGTATGCGCTAGACTTTCTGCCATTTTGGGATGTTTCCTTTTGATAGTGTTGGCTTGAACAACTAAACATTATCAATTTTGGGAACATCCCTTTTCTTCTATTCGTAATGGCTTAAGCTCTAATCTCACCCGCATAGCGGGTGGTTGTTAAAGCCGCTGCTACGCATCGGCTTCTTACCTAAAGGACTTAATACAGAAAAACCCTGGCAGATGCCAGGGTTTTCCGTAAAAGCAAAATCGCAGATTAGCGCTTGCTGAACTGGAAGTGCTTACGAGCCTTCTTGCGGCCGAACTTCTTACGTTCAACGGCACGTGCGTCACGAGTCATGAGGCCTTCCTTCTTGAGGGCCGGCTTCACTTCTGCGTCGTTAGCAACGAGTGCGCGGGAGATGCCGAGACGGACAGCGCCCATCTGGCCAGCGATGCCACCGCCACGAGCGGTAACTTCGACGTCCCATTCTTCAGCGTTGCCAAGGATGGCGAACGGAAGATTTGCAATCATGTCCTGCACTTCAGAATGGAAGTATTCCTTGAAATCACGACCATTGATAGTGCGCTTGCCGGAACCCGGCTTCAGAATCACAGCGGCGATGGCGTTCTTGCGACGGCCAGTGCCGCGGTAGATCTTCTTATTCTTTGCTGTAGCCATAGTTTTCTCCGTTCTAAATTAAAGTTCTACGACTTCGGGTTTCTGGGCAGCGAACGGATGTTCGGCACCTGCAAAAATCTTGAGCTTCTTGATCATCTTGTGGCCAAGAGCGCTGTGCGGGAGCATGCCCCAAATGGCAGCTTCGAGCGGAGCAGTCGGGTTCTTTGCCAAGAGGTCAGCAAAGTTGATCCAACGTTCACCGGCGATGTGGCCAGTGTGGTGGAAATACTGCTTCTGGAGAGCCTTGTTGCCAGAAACGGCAACCTTTTCAGCGTTGATGACAACCACGAAGTCGCCAGTGTCGACGTTCGGGGAATAGATGGCCTTGTGCTTGCCCATGAGGAGACGAGCAACTTCGCTTGCAACGCGTCCCATCGGCTTGTCAGCTGCATCCACAAGCTTCCACTTGCGGGAGACAGTCTTCGGGTTTACCGTAATGGTCTTCATGTAAATCCTCTAGTGAGTGAAATTCCGGGGCAAAGGCGCCCCGAGAAAAGCAGAGTAAATTTAGATGATTTTTTGCAAGGGTTCAAGGGTAAAAAGGTGTAATTTTTGAAAAAAGTAGTATTTTTGCGGGTTAAACATTCTATCAATCGATAGAATTATATTAATTAGTATAGCAAATTCAAAGATTTTCTTACTGCTTACTTTTCTCCTTGCGCATGGAGGCGAGCGCCTTGGACTTGCGGCGGGCGGTTTCCTGGAGGTTTACAGCCACATCAAATTCATCGACGATTTCGCGACCGAGGATTTCTTCGAGCACATCTTCGAGACTCACGATGCCCGCAATCGCCCCAAATTCGTCAACAACACCCACCATGTGTCCGCGCTGTTTGAGGAATCGCAGCAAAAGCTTGTCGGTCATGAGGCTATCAGGCACGAGCTGCATCGGGCGCATGAGCTGTCGGAGTTTCACATCGCGGTGGCCTTCGGCAAGCTGGTTGTATGCATCGCGGCGGAGCACAATCCCAATCCAATTGTCCTTTTTACCATCGTAAAGCGGCACACGCGAAAACGGCCAGTTGCCGCGCTCGTCAAGAGTCTCGCCAATCGTACTGTCGGCAGAGAGCGTAAACACAACCTGTCGCGGCGTCATCACGCGGCGCACTGGGAGCGACTTGAGCGAAAGGATGTTCTTGATGACAAGCGCCTGCTGGCGGTCAATCACATCTTCGCGAAGCCCGAGACTCACGAGGCTGTTGATGTCCTCGATGCTCACGTCCTTCTTTTCTTTGTCCTCGTGCGTCCAGTGCTTGGTAAGCGTGAGGCAAAGCCAGATGATTCCCGTCCAGCTGAGGATTTTCGTGATGTAGTAGAACGGCACGGCCACAAGCGGCGCACAAACTTTCGCCTGCTTCACGCCGAGTGTCTTGGGAGTGATTTCGCCAAAGAGCAAAATGAGAATTGTGAGCACCACAGGGAGCAGCATCGCCTGCGAAGGAGTCAATCGCTTCACGGCCAAGGCCGTCGCCAAGGACGCGCCCACCGTATTCGCAACCGTATTCACCACAAGCACCGAAGCAATATAGCGGTCGATGTTATCCTTCACGTGTTTCAGATAACGCGCGGTAAACTTCTTCTGGCGTTCCAAGACTTCCACCGTCGAAGGCGGGACGCTATAGAACGAGGCTTCGGTCACAGAGCAAAATGCCGAAGCAGCAAGACAACAAAAAACAGTTAATGCAATTTCTAACATATAATCCTCAAGACTTAACTGGATCCTTCGCGGAGTTTACCCCGGACCTGTTCCGGGGCTCAGGATGACAAATCAACTTTATAAAGCTAGGGTCCATTAAACAGCATCGGTTCTATCGCCCAGAACTGTGTGCGTTCCATGTCACGGATAAAGTCTCCAAACGATTTCGTATTCATAAACGGCACCACAAAAGAATCCTCCGTATTCAATTGCAACAGTTCAATTTCAGTAGACTTCGGGATATCGGCAAGCTTGCGGACTTCGTCAAGGGCGTCGTCAAATCCCCCCAAGCCATGCACAAGCCCAGCCTCTTTTGCCTTCCAGCCAACCATTACACGGCCGCTGCCATAAACGGAGTCGACCACGGCCTGGTCAATTCCAGTCGCCTGCGAAACAACGCCCGTAAAGCGATTGTAGAAGTCATCCATGTATTCCTGAAGAGCCGCCTTTTCAGTATCCGTCCACGGGCGTGCAAAAGAACGTGCATCCGAATAATCATTCGTCTTGACCGGTTCATTGCGCAACCCGACTTTCTGCATCAAGCCAGACGCATCGACCTTACCGCCATAAATTCCAATGCTACCCACGATGGCAAAAGGTTCTGCAATTATCTTGTCCGCCCCGCAGGCAATGTAATATGCACCCGATGTTCCAGAACTTCCGATGCTTGCCACAATAGGAATATCAAAGCGCTTCAAATTCTTGAGAGCACCCCAGATTTTATCGGACGCAATTGCGCTCCCGCCCGGCGAAGAAATCCGCAAAAGCAAAGCCTTCGCTCCAGAATTGGGCAGTCTGCGCAAGTTATCCAGCACAGCTTCTTCCATGCGGGAATCAATCGTGCCGTTGATATTCAGCAGCGCCACTTTCGTGCGGTGATTCCAGCGTTCATCAAAAATCTTGGTATTCGACGGAGTCCACGTTCTGAAATTCGCATAAGGAGCATCGAGATCAAAGAACGTCTTCAACGCATACGCAGGCACCTGATCAATGTAAAGCAGCGTATCGGCAAGGCCCGCCTTCTTGGCGCCAAGAGCTGTAATTACGGGCTTTTGAGCCAACGAATCCAATCTTTCCGTATTGAGAGAAACCGGTCCCTTTTTCATTCGAGCGGCAACGCGCATACGGACAAGTTCCCAAATATCCTTGTAAAGCGTTTCAATATTTTCGCGGGCATTTACCGACATGGAATCAGCCGTATAAGGTTCTACCGCCGACTTGTACGCACCATGGCGCAAGAATTCCACCTTGACGCCTAATTTATCCAAAAGTCCCTTGTAGAACGTAATCCCGCCACCAAGCCCAAGCCACGTAAAATGAGCCGAAGGCTCTACGACAACGCGGTCCACATTGGCAGCCGCCATAAGAACCGCCGGACGCACGTCATCCATGTACGCAATCACGAGGCCGCCACGCGCCTTGAGTTTTTTTACGTAACGGTTGATTTCTTCGGATATCGCCAAGTTGCCACTATAACCCGAGAAGTCAAGCACCACAAGCCCTGCCGCCGGATCGAGCAATAGATGTTCAAACAAATTACGCACCTTCATGAGTCCAATGGACGAAGGACCTAAAAAGAGCATTTTCTTTTCGACTTCGGTCACATCCATATTGAGCGGCACACGCACAATCTGCGCCGAGCGCGAGGCATACGGGTTGCGAGAGGTATGGAAGCCGATGCTACCGCCTTTAGGCAAAAAGTCATCATAAATTTTCAGCGAGGCATCGACATGCCCGCCAAACGAAGCAGAAAGCGTCAGCGAGTATTCATTGTCATCGCCATAAATCGGCATCTTGAATCCAAAGCGATACCCGTAAAGCGAAAGTTCCAGAAGCAGGCGGTGTTCTTTCCAGTCCTCGACATCGTAACTTGCACTAAAGAAATCGCCAAAGCGAAGTGTCGCACCAGCGTTGTGCACGCGCTCCATCGAAGACGGCCCGAGATACAGCAAGTTATCGCAAGAATAGCCTAGCGAAAGCATGCTGAACGGGCGAATCAAAATGCCCGGAGAATAAGTCCATTCCGTCCCCTTGAAATCGGCACTGCGGAACGCCGTAACGCGACCGCCCCAAAACACGCTGCGGTCAAAAAGCGGAAAGCCATGCGTCAAGTTCCAGCGGGATTCATCCATTCCCTTATCGTTGAAGCGGTATTCAAACCCCGCCCCGATGCGGTCCAGATTGCCGCCCACGCGAAATTCCGTAATGCCATCGTCAAACTGGTACGAAGCCAGCGCCCCCTTGGAATCTAGAGCCGAAAGCCCAGCCGGGTTCCCGAAAACACCGTGCGCCCCGTCGAGCGAAACAAAGCGCGATTCACCCGGAAGGTAGGCGTAGGCCATTGCAGAAAGCGCGGTAATCGCAACAGCAAATGCTGAAAATGGAAATTTTTCTTTCTTCATCATAAATATTTTAGTAATTTTATAAGAAGGCAAAAATTCCGAAAGGGGTAAATCATGAAAATCACAGTCATTCTCTCAATCCTCCTTTCATTTTTCATTATTTCCTGCGGTGACGATTCTGGCAATTCCGCTGGCGATTCTGAAACCATAACAAACAAGACCATTTCGGGCGTAGTGCAAATAGGCCCCTTTGAAAAAGGAGCTACCATCGCTGTCTATGAACTCGACGAAAAATTCGAGCAAACGGGCCGCAATTATGAAACCGAAATTGAAAACGACCAGGGCGAATATTCTGTGGATGTAAAAGAACTAAAATCACAATATGCGCTCCTGAAAGCGTCCGGTTATTACCGCAACCTTATCACAAACAAGCAATCGATGAACAAAATAACCTTGTACGCCATCGTAAACATACTCGATGACGGAGGGTTCAACGTAAATGTGCTCACGCACCTGGCCTACAAGCGAACAATTTACTTGATAACGCAAAAAAAGATGCACCTAGAAGAAGCCAGGAATCAAGCGGAATCAGAAATTCTCAAATTCTTTGGCATGGATGACAATTTTAAAGAAGCCGGGAAATTAGACATTCTTGGGAAAGGCAATCAAAGTGAAGCATTATTCACGTTATCTATTTTAATGCAATGCGAAATTTCCAAAAACAATACCAGCAAACGTCTTGAACTCATTGCTACTGATTTTGAAGAGGACGGAACCTGGGACGACGAAAAAACAAAGGCCCTCGTCGCCGACTTCTTTTACGAACAATTCGAAAAAACAAGATATTCGGACATCCAAGACAACATTGCAAACCTATATCCATCCATTGACATTCCTTCATTCGACAAATACATAAACCGTTTCTGGTGGAATATTTACGGGCTTAAGGACTGTATAGAAAAACGCAAGAACGAGATTGCCCCCAATAAGAACTCCAACAGCGATTTCGTCAAGAAACAATTCATTTGCAGACCCGGAATATGGAGAGCGGCATCTGACAAAGAAATCTCCAAATACTATTGGCCAGACAATTTGGACAGCATCAAAGGAAAAGAGGGGGACACCTATATCGGTAAAAACGATACAACCATTTGTTACGTCTATAGGAACAATTCATGGGAGAAAAGTGATCCAATTCATTGCATAGTCGGATTATGTACAGAAAAAAATCAGGATGTTATCCAAAAAGGAACCGCTGAAGAATGGTACAAATGTAACAACCTAAAATGGGAAAAATCAGACGAATGCACCTATACAATTTCCAAATGGAAGGACGGCAAAGAATGGGAAATTCGTCATGAAAAAAAATGCAACGATCAATGTTATGTATATGATAACGGACAATGGCGATTGGGCAATGTATTTGATTGCAATCTAGGTTTTGCCGTATGTACCCCAAAGCGTACCGGAACCATTCAAGAAGCACCCGTTTTGAACACAAAAATGGATTGTGACGAAGAGCTCCATTTCAATGAAAAAAATTATTATAGTACATGCATAACTGAAATAACATCAATCGATACTACAAAAAAAACATTCTATATATGCCGTGACGATTCTAATCACAACTTCGATTTAATGCATGCAGAATTGAAATACTTAACATACAAAACAGGTGGTCTAACCTATTTTTGGGACATCGCATCGGACACAGAAATCAATACGGAGGGATTGTCTTGTCCCGAAGAAGGGAAGCTAGTTTCAGGGATAAAAAATCCTCAAAAGCAATACCTTTGCGATAGAGGCTCTTTCAGGGAAGCCAAGAAAATCGAAATAGCCGTAGGATTAGGCTGCACACCCCACACCTATGGAAAATTCGAAATTTTGAAAGGAACAAAATCTTATCTTATGTGCGATTCGTTGTTCGAGGGCGATACAACATATTTCTATTGGGATGTCAGCCCCGAAAAAAATCAAGGCACCATGACCGATCCTCGCGACAATACCATTTATAAAACGATAAATATCGGAACACAAACATGGATGGCCGAAAACCTCAATTTCGCGGACAGCACCAAATTTCCAAGCATTTTAAACCGAAACAGCTGTGAAGAAGATACACTTGACAATTGTGAAATATATGGCCGTCTCTACACATGGAGTGCCGCCATCGATTCCGTTTACTGGTCTAGCAAAGGCATAACTTGCGGTTACACACCTGAAAAAGATAGTTCCTGTGAATTGTCCGAAACGGTGCAAGGGATTTGCCCCAAAGATTGGCATATACCCAGCGTCAAGGAGTGGGATACTTTATACGAATGGATGACTAAGTACTCCATGAATCCATATATGAGCATATTTGAAAATGTCGGTTTTTTACCACAAGAATTCTATAACGAAATTATCTTTTGGGCATCCAATGATTTTGATGGCCAAAACGCCTATGAAATAACAACGGATTATACAAAATATATAAAAGACGGAGTAGGATACGCCAAAGATTACTCCGGAACAAGCCCCAAGAACAATCAACACTACATCCGCTGCGTTAAAAATGATTAAAGTCGATATCGGACAACAAATCTTCAAAAGGAGCGCTCTATGATTTT
>NZ_MWQJ01000010.1:0-148207 GCF_002210405.1 Fibrobacter sp. UWB3 | reverse complement strand
CGCTGGATTCACGCCCCGCCTGACGCAACACGTCGGGCGGGGCTTTTTCTTTTTTGTGCCGCCCGCCACTTCCACGAATCAGCGCTGGCGCGCTGTCATGCCGGACTTGCTCTGTCATTCCCCTAACGTGGCCTGACTTGTTCGCCTCGGATATAGAAACATGCAAGCATGTTTCTGCATCACTCGGCTCCGTTGTCATTCCCCTAACGGGGCTTGACAGCTGCGGCTCGGCAATAAGAATGAGTATACTCATTCTTGCTGCACTCGCCTTGCGTGTCATTCCCGCCCCCGAGCGGGAATCCCCTGCCCGTGCCGGATTTGTGTAGGGAAGTCTCGTTTAAAACGTTTTATACCTTGTCTAAAATGGCCTTTTTAAAGTTGATGGATTAATTTGTATTAATTCTACTTCAAATACTTTGTCTGCACTATTTGGGTGCGAATCGTTCTTTTTTCGGGGGCTTTCTTCACGTTTTTTGGGAATGTCGATTTCTATACATAATTTTGGTTCAAAAGAATTCTTTTTTTTTTAATATTTTTGTTTTTTTACAAAAAAATAGTGTAAATTTAAACTTACGGGTGTGGAATAACTAAAAGGTGAGTGTTGTATGAGACACCTGTATTTGGCTTTTTGTATTTTGGGCGCTGCTGCGTCTTCGGCTTTTGCTAGTTTGACTGTTCACTTGCAGTCTCCTTTTGGCGTTGCCGCTACTACTTATTCTCCTCACGTTGTTGAGAATGCTTCGGAACCGGTTGTTGGAGCCACTTCTTCTACTTTAATGAAGAGTGAGAGCGACAATTGGTATTCTTATACGTTCAAAAAATCCCTTTCTGATTTTAAGGGTACTGAGACGCTTAGCTTTAAGGGATGTACCGATGATGCTAAGGCAACTTGTGTTGCTTGGCCTCAGGGCACTGATATTAATATTTATGATCTTTTTGAGGGCAGTTCCGAAGTCTGGATTTATACAGATGAGGAGACTGGAGATTATACGAAGTCCTTTGCGGCTCCGGGTTCCAAGATTGTTTGGTTCAAGAGCCCGTGGGGTAACAAGGCCCTCCCTCAGATGGTGTTTGCTGAAGATACCATCGTGATGCATTTTTCTGAGGACGAGACGAAGTGCGGCTGGTTCTATGGCGCAATCTCGCCTGAAATGTTAGAAGGCCGCGTGCTCCAGATGGCTTATTTTACGCGTTTCAAGGCTCCCTGGTTAACGATTCCTGAAAGTAAGAATGCAATGATCGACTTGAGCACTGCGCTTTCGAAGAAGGATACTATATATGTTGATGGGACAGAAGCTGTTCCTTCTGCTGGCATCAAGATGGGGAAGGTCGGCGAATGCTTCGACAAGAGCCGTACATTGCATATCTATAATCCGTGGCGTAATAACAGCGTTTATCGTGAAAAAACGATTTATTTGAGCATTGATGGTGTTCGCGCAGATTCTGTTCTCGAAGATGGAAAGAATGTTGCGGGCCCTGCACAGACCGGGCTTGCTTTTGACAAGGATTATAAGTACTGGCTCTCTTTAAGTTTCTCGGATTCTATTGTGTCTTCTGCTGCATGGAAGTCTGAAGATGCCAAGGTGCAGATTACTCGTAGTTTCGATGAAAATATTTTAATTCATTACTTTAGTGAAAAGAATCGCCCGGTTGCAAGCGACTTGTTCCCGTCTGGTGTTTATGAGACATGGTTCTTTACCAGCTCTACTATGGAAGATCTTGATTTTTCGTATGCACCGCTTGAACGTAAGGTCGTCCGCTTGTTGAGCCCGTGGAAAAATACGCCGACTTCTTTCATTGTCGATGCGAACAACGATGTCGTGAGAATGTCTACGTTCTCGAAGGATACCTGCGGCTGGTTCGAAGGTACGTATTACAAGCATGCCCCGGATTGGAAGGTCTATTTCAAGCAGAGTTTTGGTCTTGAAAAGTATGCTATGGAAGGCGTTGTCAAGGCTAGTGATGATATTGAAGGCTTGATTAACCTGGACTCCTTGATGAGTGAACACGATACGGCGTGGGTCTATCCGCGTGATAGGAGCTATAGTAGCCCGGAGGCTTCTGCGAAATATCCCAACAAGCTTGGTGAATGCCCGAGCATGAAAATTTCTGCAAGGCTTATAGACTGGGCTGGCGAAACTTATCATGATAGTATAGACATTGACTTTGGTCATACACAGGGGGGGAATGCTTACACAAAGGTTGGCAACGATAGTACTTGCCAAGCTGAAATTGTAAAGGGTATGGTGCAGAGTTCACTTGTGAATGGTTATCCTGCTCGTGTTGATTCTTTGAGTTATCCATGGAGTCAGTGTGCTGCTGGTCATGAAATTGATAAGTGGTTTATTCCACAATTTATCCAGCTGGATCCGACAACAGGTGATTCTCTTTTCAATTCAGTTTGTAAAGATATTGAACTCCAGCTTGACGATGAAGGATTCTGGTATGCTGATTATACGAACGAATCGGGTGATTGCAATGATTCTGTAAGCCCAGGATTCTTCCCATTAGATGATTTTAAATATCTTGATGAAGCGCAGACGGTAAAGAATCCCAAATACGACAGCAATGTTGTGTGGTATGTTAGGTGGGCTGGCGAAAAAGATTGGAAACTTGATACCTGCAAGCACAACTATAGCTTTGCGATGTCGGTTTCTGCGAGCTTCAAGTATGTAAAGGGTCAGTACTTTGAGTTCCGTGGCGACGATGATGTGTGGGTGTTTATTAACAATAAGCTTGTCGTGGATATTGGCGGTATTCATGAAAAGGTGGAAGGTGCAGTCAACCTTGATACGATTGGCCAGGGTGACCCGAAAAACAAGCTCGTTGAAGGACGTGAATATCCGTTCCATATCTTCTATGCCGAACGTAATGCGACGGGTTCCAACTTCAAGATGCGAACCTCCATCAACTTGCAGAAGCAGAACACGTACCTCCCGATTGTCAAGGAAAACTCCAAGAGCAATATCACGGGTATCCTTAAGCTGAAGATGGATTCCAAGGCTGTTAGTTGCGATCCGCGTACAACATCTGCGGCAGATACGAGCGATGCTCCGTCTATCTTCTACCTTGCAGGTAGCAACCTCTCTGAAACCAAGGAATTGAGTGTCGGTATTAATTTTGCCGGTGGTATCGTTATCAATGCGGATAAGGCTGGCTTTGAAATCAATATCGATGAAATTGTGAAGCAGCGTTCGTTGAAACCGGGAACGTACACCTTGTACTACTTCCTCGAAGAAGACATGTCTTTGAACGATTCTTACGAATTCACAGTGCCTAAATACCCGATGCCGGAGATTGCGTTTGTTGACGTGTTCAGTGAAAAGTCTGGAGACAAGTTGACCGCATTTGACCCGAAGAACAAGAATCTGAAGGGCGAAACGATTGTGGTTGGCGAAAATGACACGTTGATGACTCATGTCCGCTATCCGGAAATCAAGTACATCGAGGTCATGGTGACCTATATGGGCAATATTTGCGAAGACTGCAATGTTATGCTGGACTTGGTTCCGAGCGACAGGAACATGCTCTTCTACGATGAGACTGAACAGCAGAAGAACACTGTGATAACGGATGACAAGGGCATTGCCCGCTTCTATGTGATTGGCAATGCCCCGATGACTGGCGCTTCGTTTAGCGTTGTCGGTGTTAGCGGTGTCCAGAACCAGCTCAAGTGGGAAAATATCAACTTCAAGGATCCTGAAATTCCTTTGGCCAAGACCGGCGAAATTTACGACCGCAATGGCGACGGTGTTCCGGACAGTATCTACGTTCCGTTTGAATTCAATGCCTTTAAGAAGCATGAGCTGGATTCCATTGCCTGGAATTTTGGCAGCAAGGACTGGCGTGAATTCTCCATGGATAAAATTTCGGATTTCGTCAAGAACGATTCGACCGTTATCATTACGGCTGACAGCTTGATTGATTCCGTGTTGACGGGTGCATCAAAGGGCATTATCGAAGGAAACTTCCTCTACCAATACATTTATGAAGACGATGCGACGATTTCGACGCAGATGTCCGATGTGATGGTGACGAAGATTCAGGAAAGAATCGGTGCAATCATGCTCGAAAAGCCGATGCTCAAGATTATGTCGGATAATGTGGTCAAGGTGACGATCAAGCTTTCTGAAGCCTGCAATTCCAGTGGACTTGGAAATACCAGGTTTATTGAACTGAAAGACAAGAACGACGAGATTGTCGATCCGGCAACATACAAGATTCTTTCGTATGATCCTTCGGGCGAAAGCGACTACTATGACCTTGTGTTCCAGAAGTCTACTGAATATATCATTCCTGAAGTTGGCTTCAAGATCCGCTTGTTGCCGGGTGTATTGCCGGATAAGCTCGGGAATACGCCGCACAAGAACAACCCGTGGCGCAGAATCGAAGGTGAACAGCCGCTCGAAACTGAACGTCCGAAGGTCGTGACGGTCAATCCGGGCATGTTTGAAGATAATCCGTGGCCGGGCGATACCAATGACGTGATTGCGGTCCGTGTGGATCCGGAACTCACTTTGAAGGAAGTTATCCAGGAAACGGGCTTGCCGGGCGTGTTGGTGAAGTTCCAGCTGAACGACTACGCTACGACACTGTTGCTGAGCAAGGCTGACAGTGCAACTAGGGATGAAATCTTGAGCAAGGTCAAGGTCCGCTGGGATATCGAATTCTTCTCTAGCCTGGGTCAGTACGTGAACTGGGTCAAGGGTGAATTCGCATGTAACGACAAGAGCGTCTATGGTACGGACTGTATCCAGAATGCCGGCAACATGTTCTTCGAATGGGATGCCATGAGTGACAAGGGCCGCATGGTTGGAACGGGCGTGTATATCGCGAAGTTCAAGTTCAAGATTTTCTCGGATACGGAAATCGTTGGCAAGGGCGAAGAGACGTTCACGTTCGGTATCCGCCGCAACGAGAAATACAAGCACGGAACAAAAAAGATCAAATAGTTTTGTACGAGAAGGCGAAGCCCGACTGTCATCCCGGACTCGTTCCGGGACGGGCATGACTGCTTCTTGTTGTAATGTTAACCCCGCCTCGAGCGGGGTTTTTCTTTTTTTACTTTTTTTTCCTTATTGCATTTTGATTTTTGAATAATTGAATATATCTTTTAGCTAAAGTGTGGGCAAAATTAAGAGGGTGTTGAATGAAACACTGTTGTTTGGGTATTTTTGCTTCATTGTCTTTAGCAGCCACTGCATGGGCAGACCTGACGGTGCATTTACAGTCGCCTTTCCGCAATGATGCAACTGCTTCAGAATATATTCCGCATGTTGTCGGTAGCGTAACGGAGTACAATCCGGGTTTTGGTGATTTGTCCAAGACCATGATGAAGAGCGAAGGCGACAACTGGTATTCGTATACATGGACGGGCAAGACGATTGCCGATTTCCAGGAATGGCAAGACTTTGAATTCAAGGCATGCCCCAATACGGACGACTATAACTACAATAATAACGCTTGCGTTTCGTGGAAGGAAGGCGGAAAGCCCAGGATTACATCGTTCTTTGGTTCTGAAACGGAAATCTGGCTTTATACGGATGTGACGGACATGTCCTACAAAAAGTCGTTCATGGCTCCGGGTTCCAAGATTGTTTGGTTCAAGAGCCCGTGGGGCAACAAGGCTCTCCCCCAGATGATTTTTGGTGCGGATTCCGTGCTGATGCGCTTTAGTGAAGATGACAAGACGAAGTGTGGCTGGTTCTATGGTGCTTTGACACCAGACAAGATGGCGGCGAACGCAATCAAGGTTGCCCATTTTATCCGCTATAAGGCTCCGTGGTATGCAGTGCCGGCGTCTAAGGATTCGCTTATTGATCTTGGTTCGCTTTTGTCGCTGAATGATACGGTTTATGTGGATGGAACTGCATCAAGCCCTACTGCATCTGCTGAAATCGGGACTCCAGGTGAATGCTTTGACCCGACTCGACGTTTGCATGTTTACCACCCGTGGCGTACGAACACGACATTCCGTGATAGCGCTTTCTATATCAAAATTGATAATAACATCTTGAATACGCCGACGCCGTTGAGCGATGAAGGCGAATATAAGTATTGGCGCCATATTGATTTTGCGGATACGGTTGTGGAGTCTTCGCAGTGGAATTCTCAAATGTCGCATGTGCAGATTCTGCGTGGCAGCAACGAATGGCCGCAACATCCTTATTTCCCGGAAGCGTCGCGCCCGCTTGCAAGTGAGTTTTTCCCGACTGGAATTTATGAAGTCTGGTTCTATACGTCAGTTTCGCTTGGAACGATGGACTTTGCTTATTATCCGCCGGAGCCCAAGGTCATTCGCCTGAAGAGCCCGTGGGACAATACTTCACCGTCGCTGGTTGTGGAATCTATGGGCGAGGTTGTCAAGATGGCTCCGCTTGCAGATACGTGTGGCTGGTATAGCGGTACGTACTACAAGCATGTCGATGATTGGCGTGTTTACTTTAGACAGACTTTTGGTATGGAGCGTTACGGTGGCAAGGGTGTTGTCGCGGAAAAGGACGAGCTCGATTCCCTGATTTCGCTGGATTCTTCCTTGGCGTCGCGTGACACGGTCTGGGTTTATCCGAACCCGAAGCAGCGCTATGAGCCGAACGATACGACGGTATATCCGGGCATTCTTGGCATTTGCCCGTCGCTCAAGATTTCGGCACTTGTTGTGGACTGGGCCGGTGAAGGCTTCCATGACAGTATTGACGTGGACTTTGGTAACATCTGGTCTGGTAACCCCTATACGACGGTCCTCTTTAATGGAGAGGAATATTCGAACTGCAAGGCGGAACATTCGGCAACGTACGATGGCGTCGCTCTTGGCATGGTCCAGGATACGCTCGTGAATGGCCTGCCTGCACGTGTCGATTCCTTGAGTTACCCTTGGAGCGAATGCTCAGCGGCTCATGAAATCGAGAAGTGGTTTGTGCCGCAGGTGGTGGCGGCGGATGCGGCTGGAAAGGAATACACAAATGCTGTTTGCCGTGACATTGACCTTGTGCTGGACGAAGAAGGGTTCTGGCTTGCAGATATTTCGGAGAATAATGAAGATGGCGGGTTCTTTCCGATTGACAATCTGGAATTCTTGGATTCGGCAAAGACGGTGCGCAACCCGAAATTTGACTGGGATGAACAGCTGACCAAGAACGGTAAAAAGCACAACTATAGCTTTGCCATGAAGATTTCTGCCCAGTTCAAGTACATCAAGGGCCAGTATTTTGAATTCCGCGGTGACGATGACGTGTGGGTCTTTATCAATAACCGCCTCGTCGTGGATATCGGTGGTTGCCATAATCCGGTAGAACGTGCTGTGGATTTGGATACGCTTGGACTTATTGAAGGCCGTGAATACCCATTCCATATTTTCTTCTCGGAACGCAATGCCAATGGTTCGAACTTCAAGATGCGTACGTCGATCAACTTGCAGACGCAAAAGACGTATTACCCGGTAGAAGAAAAGACGACGGATGGAACAATCAAGTACAACATTTTGCAGCTGTTGATGGATGAGTCGATCAGTTGCGATGTCTCTAGCACGACGAAGATTGATACGATGCCTGCTCAGTCCTCGTTTGTCTTGTTTGGCGATGACGAGAGAATCCCGTCGACGGGTATGGAGCTTTTGCCGGGAACGATTGAAGGTATCAACATCGATGCCAACATGGCTGGCTTTGTAATCGATACGGTGGAAATTGTACGCAAGCGTTCCTTGGCTCCGGGATCTTACATGTTGCAGTTCTTCTTGGCTAGTGATATGAGCCAGTCTAGCTCTGTCTACTTTACGGTGCCTGCGTACCCGCTCCCGGATATTGCTTTTATCGACGTGTTTAACGGTCCGGAAGCCTACAAGGCGTTTGATCCGACGGGCATTAGCTTGCGCGGCCTTCCGTTTGATGGATCAGCTTATGATACTCTCTTGACGCATGTGGCTTACCCGGATACGGTGCCTTTACAGGTGGGCGTGTACTACATGACGAAACTTTGTACGGACTGCTTTGCCGTTTTGGACTTGAAGACTTCATTCCCGATTTCTTTCTTGGATGAAAAGAAGCAGCGCGTGAATAAGCTGATTACCGATTCTACGGGTGTCATCAGGTTCTATGTGGTTGGCGATTCCTCGGTGACGAACGCTAGCTTTGAAGTTTCTGGAAGCGGAGTCGCGAATGTGATTTCGTGGGGCAACATCCACTTCAAGGAACCGCCTGTGCCGTTTGCAAGTCTTGGCGAAGCGTTTGACCGCAATGGTGATGGTGTGCTGGATAGTATTTCTGTTGTGTTCAACAAGCCGTTTGGCGAAACTATCCCGGATACGATTGCCTGGACGTTTGGTAGCGACGACTGGCATATGGTTGCCTCTGTGCCGAGCGTTACGGCGTTGATGCAGGGCGAACAGAGCCTCTCTATTTATGCCGACAGTTTGCTGAATGTGGCATTTACTGGTGGCTCCAAGGAACTTTATCAGGGGTCCTTCAGGTACCATTATACGTACATGGATAAGGAAACCGGACAGATGACGCAGCTCAGCTTGGATGGGCTTGCCATTGAAGACCGCATTGGCGCCATTCTTTTGGAAAAGCCCATTGTGAAGCCGATTTCTGCTACGGTGAACAAGCTGACGGTCTATATCAGCGAGGCCACGCAGGCGAACTTGCTCAATGGAATGGCGTTCCTTGAATTCAAGGACAAGGCCGGTGAATTGATAGACCCGTCGCTTTTTGCGGTGCTTTCTGTTTCGCCGACGAGGACAAGCAATTACTATGATGTGCTGTACCAGAAGACATCGGATAACGTTGTTCTCCCGGATGTGGGCTTCATGGTGCGCCTTGTTCCTGGTGTCTTGCAGGACTTGAACGGCAATGTGCCGCATGTGAACAATCCGTGGCGTCGAATTGAAGGTGAACAGCGCGTAGGCGTGGAAACTCCGGGCGTTGTCTCTGTGGATCCGATGAACTGGACTCCGGAAAAATGGCCTTACCAGGCGGATGTCGCTCCGGTCCGTGTCGATGTGTCTAAGAAGCTGGACGATGTCATTGCCGAAAGAGGGCTCCCGGGCGAACTGATTACGTTTGACTTGAGCGAAGTCGCGAAGACGCTCCTTTTGAATTCGGATGAACCTAGAGAAACGGTACTTGCAAAGGCGAAGATTAAGTGGGAAGTGGAATACTTCTCGACGCTTGGGCAGTTTGTCAATGTGCAGAATGGCTCTGTTGCCTGCAATGACAAGGCTGTGTTCGGCACGGACTGTGTCGATAATCCGGGTAACGTGTTCTTGATGTGGGATGCCCATACCGCTAAGGGACGCTGGGTTGGTACGGGTGTCTATATCGCGAAACTCAAGTTCAAGATTTTCCAGGGCGACAAGGTTGTCGGAAAGTCCGATGAAACCTTTACTTTGGGTATTCGCCGTCACGGCAAAAAATAACCACAACTTATCAACAGCTTAAGAATAGGCCTCGCGGAAAGTAACTCTTTGAAACTTAACGGGTTACACGCGGGGTTTTCTTTATGCCTGAATTTTATTTACAAAGGGTGTTGATAGATGTTGAAAGTCTATTGGAAATTTGAAGTTTTTTGTAGTAATTTCGTGATAATTTGTTGCCAAACGTATCTTTTTTATTTACATTGTCCAAAAAATTGCGCATTTCTGGCAAATGTGGGTTCGCCAGGAATGTCGTTTGTCATTTGGAACCCGTAAGGTTGAATGGAATGAAACTGATTCTCAAGACTCTTGCCGCAGGACTTTTCGCCTTCTCGATGGCGAATGCTCAGGATGATGTCCCTGCCGATGCCGCTTTGGCCCCTGCTTCTGACAAGCCGACGATGGCTAGAAGCGAACTCCCGGTGGGCGCCGATATTTCGAACCGTTACCTCGAACGCGTTTTCTACCATTGGAAGGACAACAAGGAAAAGGGCATCATCAAGGTGTTTATCCACACGGATGAACTTGCCGAAGAACGCGAACCGGACGTGTTGAACTACGACGTGCTTTATAGGGATGCCGACAGCAATGTCGTGTTCTGGAAGGACCATGTTGCAAAGTGCGTCAAGTGCTTTGGTAAGCCGGTTGTCGATGGCCCAACCCCGAATACTCCGAAGGCTCTCGTGTATGACTGGGATCCGAAGAAGATTGACGATACCACCAAGACGATGCTCGAAGGCGAATTGCCGGCTGAAGTCTACATGATCACGAAGGACAACGATATCAGAAATCTCAAGTCCCGCTGGATTGGCCCGTCTGACAAGGAACAGGGTGAAAGCGAATTCGTGCGCGCTTACCGCTTTGGCTCCATCATGAAGTATAACGACAAGAACGCTTTTGCGATGGCTTTCGTTTACAAGAAGGGCGGCAAGTTCTTCTATGTGCCGGAAGGATACGGCTATATCGACCAGGGTGTTTACAAGGGCGTCGCTTTCCCGGAAAAGTTCTACGAAGTTGAAGTGACTGACTTCAAGGAAATCGTGGGCAAGTCTCCGATCGAAGAAGTCCAGGATGCTATCAAGCGTGGCCCGACTCCGGTCAAGATGGCTGATCTCCCGAAGCAGACCTGGAAGGGGCCGAAGATTGAAAAGGAACTCAAGGCTCTCGTGAAGGGTTACAAGATCAAGAAGCTCATCATCACGAGCGACTCTTGGGAATACCGCAGAAACTTCTTCGGCTTTGTCCTTTACAGATGGGTCGGATTTGACATTGTCTATGACGGCAAGAACAAGGACGGCAAGAAGGCTACCATGTACAAGTCTGGCTTTATTGCAAAGCAGATGAGCAATGGCAGCGGCTTTGATAAGAAATTGATCATGACGGGTTCTCCGGTTTCTTGGAACCGCGAAGTTCTCGACTGGAAGTAATCTCTGGTCGCCTGATTTTAGGAGCGGCTCCCATTAGCGTGGGGGTCGCTTTTTTTTTATCTTTGATTTCGTGATTCAAATTCAGAACGTCTCTAAGTCTTTTGGCATGCAGGTCCTTTTGGACGGTGCTAGCATGCTTGTTGCCGACCATGAACGCGTCGGTCTTGTTGGTCGCAACGGTTGCGGCAAATCGACCCTTTTCAAGATGATTCTCGGGCAGGAATGTCTCGATGGCGGTAACATCGACATCCCGAAGGGCTATACGATTGGCTATTTGCAGCAGCACATCAAGTTCACGCACCCGACGGTACACGAAGAGGCGTGCAGCGTGCTCAAGGTGAATGAGGACGGCTGGCTCGAAGAACACAAGGTCGAGGCGATTCTTTTTGGTCTTGGCTTTGACGAAGAGAGTATGCAGAAGGACCCGATGCTTTTGTCGGGCGGTTTCCAGATCCGTCTGAATTTGGCGAAGGTCTTGGCGTCGGAACCGGACATGCTTTTGCTTGACGAACCGACGAACTATTTGGACATTGTTTCCATGCGCTGGCTCAGCCGCTTTTTGCGCGCATGGAAGGGCGAAGTGCTTTTGATTACGCATGACCACCACTTTATGGACGAGGTCTGCACGCACACGGTGGGGATTCACCGCCACAAGATGCGCAAGGTCAAGGGAACGGTCGAAAAGTTGCGCGAGACGATTGCCGAAGAAGAAGAAGTGGCAATGCGCACGCAAGAAAACGAGCAGCGCAAAAAGGAGCAGCTCGAAAAGGTTATTGAACGCTTCCGCTACAAGGCGGCAAAGGCTGCGATGGTGCAGTCAAAGATCAAGGCTGCAGCAAAGCTTGCGACGGGTGAACGCCTCACGCACGAACGCAACCTGGATTTCAATTTCAAGAACGCGGAATTCCCGGGCAAGCGCATGCTCCAGATTCATGGGCTCTCTTTTGCGTACAAGAACGAAAACGGCTACGGTCCGGAGCTGATTTCGGACCTCGAGTTGGAAGTGTTCAAGGGTGACCGCATTGCGATTATCGGCCCAAACGGTCGTGGTAAAACGACGCTCTTGAACTTGATTGCGAAAGAATTTGAACCGACCCAGGGTACAATCAATTACAACCCGAACCTCAAGATAAATTACTTTGGACAGACGAACATCAACCGCCTGAATCTTGAAAATACGGTCGAAGAAGAAATTGCATCGGCGATTGCGGATGTGTCGCAGAAGAGCCGTGCGCGTAGCCTTGCTGGCGTGATGATGTTCAGCGGCGACACCGCCATGAAGAAGGTCAAGGTGCTTTCGGGTGGCGAACGCAGCCGTGTGCTGTTAGGCAAGATTTTGGCGAACGAAAGCAATATGCTTTTGCTTGACGAACCGACGAACCACTTGGACATGGAAAGCATCGAGAGCTTGATTGATGCGCTTGAAGATTACGATGGCACCGCACTTGTCGTGACGCATGACGAAGAACTGCTGCACGCTTTTGCGACGCGCCTCATCGTCTTCGACGGTGGTAAGTGCCGTATCTTCGAAGGCATTTATGCGGACTTCCTTGAGAAGGTTGGCTGGGCTTCTGAAAAGAAGCCGGGCGGCTCGAACTCTGCAAACATCAAGGTCTCGAATATCGACGTCACGGACGACAAGCCTGTGAGTTCGACGCCGCGCTCCAAGGAAGACCGCAGGGCGCGAGCAGACTACATTGCCGAACGCAGCAAGGTCATTAAGCCGCTCGAAAAAGAGACCGCGCGCCTCGAAGCTGAAATTGCGAAGGCAGAAGCTCTCGGCGGCGAACTTGAAGCAAAGCTTGTGGCCGCCTCGGAATCTGGCGACGGCAATGCGATTACGTCCATTGCAAAAGACATGGACGAAAACAAGAAGCTGACCGAAGAACTTTACGCCGCCTGGGAAAAGGCGAGTGCCGAACTCGAAGCTGCGAAAGACAAGTATAAATTAGACTAGTCAATAGTCTTTAGTCATTAGTTTGGTAGAAGGGAGATGCCCGATCAAGTCGGGCATGACAATGCTATGACAGTTTCGTCATTGCGAGGAACGAAGTGACGCGGCAATCTAGTTAAGTCTACTCCACGCGTTTGCGCGGGGTAAGCGTCATCCCGTTGCTACGGTAGTATTGAATGTCCGTAAGGACTTGGCCCACCCAATAATGCTTTTGAGTTTTTTTGTTTTGAATTTTAATAACGTTTGCTAAAATGAATTTGTTTTTGATAGTTTGAATGGAAATTTGCTAGAAATTTAATTGTTATATTTTGTAAAAATAAGTTTGTAATAAATGATTTCTTGTTGACAAGATAAAATAATGTTATTATTTTATGATGTTATTAATTTGTAATGTTAAAATGAGGTTTATGAAATGAAATTGTGTGTGTTGCAATTTTCTAAATGTTGTAAATCAATTCTTAGGAATTTGATAATGCTGATGGTCTTGACGGCGATGACGAAATCTTTTGCCGTTGATTTCCCGTATTCCGAATGGTCCCTTGCTATGTATGAAGGGGCTTATGCTACTATTAGCGGTGGGACAGTCTCTGTTTCCTATGGTGGCTATGATTATTGGCATGTTCAATTGACTCGTAGAAATATTGAATTGCAAGACGGTAAGACTTATGAGCTGAAATTCTTTTTGCAGGGCGTTGGAGAAAGGAAAAATACCGAAATTCGAATTGGTAGAGATGGCGCTCCATATGATGCTTTCGCTGAATTTGGTGAAATTGCAGCAACAGTTAATGGTCGTGTTATAACCAAAACATTTAAAATGGAGTCTGGTAACGTTGATGATGCGCGGCTTGAGTTTAATCTAGGAAAGGGATCCGGCACGGTTTATTTTTCTGACGTCAGTTTAACTTGCCTTGATTGCGGCTCCAATCCTCAAAATACTATAGGAAGTGATCTTGCTGTAGGTTTCAATGATATTTTGGATTATACTGTTATAGCCGATGAAGTTGATTTTCGCCCTTATTCCATGGCTTTAGGGGATATCTTTGGAGCGAAACTTCTGTTGGGCGCAGATTCGAAAATTTATGGAAATGTAGATGCGTCGAATGAATGCGCATTGTACGAAAGAGCTTATATGGAGGGAGATTTGCAATATGGCAATCCCTGTATGGAACAGAATTATGTTGTTGTTTCGTCGAAGAAAAAGACTTCTTTGGTGAAACCGGTTGTTGCTCTTCCCGAATTTTCCGCTGGTGTAGAGCCGATTTCCGTTAATTTGGATGAATCTGTGATTCTTCCTCCAGGAAATTATGGAACGTTTTATGCCAATGCGAGATCAAAGGTGTCATTTTCGTCTGGATCCTATACCTTCCAGAGCTTTTTTACGGAACCCGATGCTCAATTCACGTTTGATATGACTTCTGGTCCTGTGTCCATTGCTGTAGCGGGAAATGTTCGTTTTGGCGATAGAAATCGCTTTGCAATTATCGGTGGCGGTCCGAATGAAATATCTTGGAAAATTGCTGGAACTTCTGTGAATTTTGGAACGGATGGCCTGTATTTTGGTTCGATAATAGCTCCGGCTGCGTATGTTAATGTTCCGTCTCGTTCTCATTTGGTGGGGGGGGTGTATGCGAATAAATTCAGGATTGAACCTCAATCAACTGTTTCGCGGCAGCCACGTATAGATGAAATTTCCCATAGCGAAGAACATTTTGGTCCATTCTTTGAATCTGGGATTTATCGTTATCGTTCTGTATTGCCTACGAACGCTGAATCTGTGGAGATGTATGTGTACTCAAAGAATTCAAATGTGAAAATTAATGGAGGCGATTCTAAAGTTATTGATCTTTCCTCGTCTAATACAACAGTGAATATATCGGTTTCTCGTGATATGATTTCGGGCTTCCCGGTTGAGGCGTTTAGCAGCAATTACAAATTTGAATTTGTGAAGAACTCAAATTATCGTGTTTATTGGAATCCGCAGACTCCGTGTAAGGATGGGTGCGATGGTTCTACTGTTGCAACAGCAATCGGCGATTTTGAAACAGTTCTTGAAATTGCAAAGACTACTGGCCGTGAAATCAATATGGCTGGTGGTACATGGAATGCTGCTGCAAAGTATAGTGATGGCGTTGTTCCTTGGAAGGTTGGCTTTGAATTGGTTGGTTATAAGGGAAATATTTGGGATTTGAATTCTGAGAGTGATTTGCCTCTTATTAATCTTGGTGAAACATCCCGTATTGAAATTGAAGGACGTTCGCCGCGTAGTTTGGTAGGCGTGCGGATTACAAACGGATTTAATGTGGGCAATGGTGGTGCTGTTAGTGCGGATAACGAAAAGCTTACGGTTAATAATGTTATAATCTCTGATGCGAAATCACATGGCGATGGCGGCGCGTTGTATGCTGCTGGTGTTTTGAACCTTGAAAATGCCAGATTCTCTGGTAATGCCGCTTTAGGCGATGGTGGTGCGGTTGTAGTTAATGGCGAAACAAATATGCTCAATGTGATTTTTACGGGAAATCTTTCTGGTAAAAATGCTGGTGCCGTTGAACTTGTTGCTGGTAATACCTATATCGGTAATGCGATATTCCATAACAACCACGCTGCTTTGGATGGCGGCGCGATAAACAACGAATCTGCGACATTAAATCTTTGGAATTCGACATTCTTTGCCAATGTTGCTATGGTTTCGAATCCCGCCATTGGTGGTAATGCAAATGGAACTATTGGGAATAGTATTTTTTGGAAGAATGCTACGCCGAGTTGCGCTCCTGGCGAATGTGCTGGTGAAGTTGTTAACGGTTATCATGTCTTGAATTCATCATTGTCTAAGACGTATTCTGGTTGGGGTGAGTTTATTTATTCAGGAGATCCGAAATTTGTTGACGAAGCAAATTTTGCGGGCGAAAATATGTTTATGGGGTATGATGCTGGAATTAACCTTTCAAATGAATCGCATTTAGTGAGTGCTGGTACGAAAAATGTGAATGTTCCTCTAGCTGATATTATTGGTTCTGATCGTGAACTTAGTAGTATTCCGTTGGGGCCGTATGGATGGACGTTAAAAGAAGGAGGGGAATCTTTTATAGGGACTCTTGGGGTTGATGGTAAAGTCCAAACTATAAAACCGGCTATTCCGTTGATTGATGAAATAACTGGTGATTGGTATAGGAATTATTTGGCAAAGTCGCCTTATGCGCGTGTAATGAAATTTTCTGTAAGAAAGCACAGTAAAACAAATCTTTCTGAGGCAAATGTGACGTTGTGGGTGAAAGATGTTAATGGCTCGAAACGAACAGATGTTAAGCCTATTCGCTTTAAAGTATATCGTGTTGGTGATGAAAATGGGAAATACGTATTCCAAACTATGACGCAAACAAAAGGAAAGCCAATTGTTTTTTCGAGACGTCCAGAAGATGCTAAAAATTA
This sequence comes from Fibrobacter sp. UWB3, assembly GCF_002210405.1. NCBI lineage: Bacteria > Pseudomonadati > Fibrobacterota > Fibrobacteria > Fibrobacterales > Fibrobacteraceae > Fibrobacter > Fibrobacter sp. UWB3. Next base: position 131,988 of record NZ_MWQJ01000010.1, on the reverse strand, counting down.
TGAAAATGTAATTGTAATTTGTATGAAAGAATTATCGGATTTTTTTCATATAGAAGCTTCAAAATAAGGAGATCTTATGTTTGTTAAAATTATATTGTCTGTTATAACAGCTTTGTTGTGTATTGCTTGTTCTGATAAAAAAGTTACGAGTGATGTTGATTCAACTGAGGAGACTGCAAAATGTAGGGAAAACTATGATCCGGCAAAATGTGAAGATATTGTATTTGTAAATTGTCATGAGCTTTCTGCAGTTGATCCAGAATATTGTGATTTCGATGATTTTGAGTCTGATTATGTTCCTGGTGGAACCATGTCTAAAGAAGAATTATTTAAAGAATATCCTAATATTTTGGCGGAGTCTCATGCAGAAGGCTCTGTAATTGGCTTTACTTGGCAAAATACGCTTCCATGGTATTATAGATCCAAAGAACATAAGTATGGGTTTGATAAAGACCCAATGTCTAATTGGCCTGATTACATTGAAGCAGGAAAGGATGTTTATGTTTCGGTTGCTAAAGGGGAAGTTGCTAAAGTTAAATTAAAGGTCCCTTCTGAATATTCAAAAATATCTTTAGTGAATAAAGATGGTGTTAAAATGTGTTCAGGAAGTACATGTGATGGAGATGTGTCTTTGGATGCGGGTGATTATAAACTTATGGATGGTAATAATGATCTTGACAGAAATTTACATGTGATAGCGTATGAAAAAAAAGGACCTTATGAAATAACGTATGTTCAGTTTGATGGCGAAGATGGATCTTCGTGTTTGGGAGAGGCTGGATGTTATGAAAGAAATACACTGCAGACTAAAATGAATGAAGTTTTTTCACAAGCTGTTATGAGCGTGAATCTCAAAGAAATAAAACCATCTGAAATAGGTCTTGAAAGTTTATTAGAGTTTGATATGACTGATGGTGGAGATGATGCGATTTATAAAACATTGCGAGATAAAATATTGCTTCGAAATCCTATGTTTAAGGAATTTAATGAAGCTAGATTTAGGTATGATGAATCAAAAAATAATTGCGAAAAATATAAAGAAGAAGGAAATGCTGCCTATCAGGATGCTTGGTGTAAGCAATATGAAGAAGATAAATTGATTTATAAGAAAAAAAGTGAAGCAGCTGTAAAGAATCCGGTAAGAGCGGTTGTTGGTATAAATAGTTTTAGACTTATTTGGAAATTAAAAAATCAAAAAAATTCAAATGAGCTGAGTTTTCCGAAAAGTCAAGAAGCTTTTTATACAGCGTATAAAAATCTTTATGGGAATGGTTTTGGTAAAGGTGCTGAATTGCCTGTGTTTTTAAAAAGTTATTCGAATAAATGCTCAGGAGGTGCTGGTGAAAAACCTGTGCCTGTTGTTTTAAAATTTTTAAATGGACCTGATCCTATTGTGGTTTCGTTGCTCGGACAATCTGGTGAACCAATTTCGTTTAGTTCAGATTGTGATTATTTGTATGTTGATACTTATGCATTCCTTCCTGGTATGCAAAATAAAGCGCAAGTAACTTATCCTTATAGAAATGATGATGACGAACTTGTCGGTGCGGTATCTATAGCTCCTCGTAGGGTGGGAGAGTCATCTTTAAATACGCTTATTCATGAAGTTGGTCATCAGTTTGATTTGTCTGATTTGTATATAGATGGGGGGGATCCGTCTGTGCCTTATTGTATGGAAATGAGTGAAGATGGTAAATTTATATATAAGGAAGAACGTCAGCTTATTGGGGGACAATATTGGATGAGATATTTGTTTACAAAAGAAAAATGTAGTTTTATAACATCAGAGGCAAATCTTATGAATCATGAGGTTCCGACTGGTCCAAAATTAAGATATAGACCGATGCCAATTGTTGAAACGAGCACAAATGATCGTATTGGAACGTTTGATTCTCAGTGGGAATGTCTGCAAAATGCAAATTGCGGTAGGTATAGTGAATAAGGAGTAAAAGATGAAAAAGAATATTGTTATTAGTATTTTCCTTTTGCCAATAGTTCTTTTGGCTGCAGATTATTCCATTTTTGGTCTCGATGGGAAAAAAATTGGAAATGAGGATTGTTTAGAAAAAACAGAATGTGTTTCTTCTGCTCGATCGAAATATTCAAAAGCAATCGTTATTGTTGGTGATTCGCAAAAAAGTTTTTCATCAAAAACTTTGTCTCGATCAACACAAAACGATGACTCCTTTAAAATATCCCTACGGGATTCTATTTCGTGGGTCGAAGTAGAGAAAAATACGATGGTTTCGTTATGTGTAGATGATGCAAATGGTGGTCGTTGGTTTATTTACGATTTATCGTATAGTTCTCCGAATGATTCTTGTGTGTTATTTGATTCTGGCAAGTTTGTTAAGTCTTCGCAGATTCGTTATGTTTCAAAAACAGGAAAAAAACAGATTGTGAATATTCTTGTTGGGATGAGACGAATCGATTTGTCCAAATCTATGCATGAAATCGGTTTTTATGGCAAGGAATATTCTTTGAAGAAGAATGTTATATATACTGATGAACGAAAAAATATGAATAATAGAGAGTATCCAGATCCAGTAAGGGATACGTCTATAAAAGAAATTCTTGCTGTTGATAAATATTTGGTAACGAATTGTGAAATAATTTACGGGTTATGGGATTCAATACCAAGTTATTCCCGTGCTAAAGATAAAATTCCTTTAGAGTATCATAATTATTGGATTGGGAAAAAGAAGAACATGCAAAAAAATGGAATTTGCGATACGCATGATTCAGCGGCAGTTAGAGTATATTTGTATGATGCTTTGGTTTATGCTAATGCTCGTAGTATTCGTGATGGATTAAAGCCTGTATATAAATTAAAAAAAATAAAACAAAAAAAATATTTACCTAAGTTGTATAAAGATGGTAGTTTTGATGTTGCTACAACAAGTTTTTTCGAAACATACGAAAACTCAGATGAAGGGTGGATTCGTGTTGAAATAGATGATAATGCTGATGGTTATCGTCTTCCTTACTATAATGAATGGATGACTTTGGCTAAAGCTGGAAATAAAAAGTCAAAGTATATTTGGGGAAATAGTGAAAATTCTACTTTGGCCTCTGAATATGCGTGGTTTGGCGAAGGTGTTATGATTTCTGAAAAGTACGGTGTCTATGATCAAGAGTCTCGCCCAGTTGGAATGAAGAAGCCAAATGATTATGGACTTTATGATATGATGGGCCTTGTGTGTGAAAATGTAATGTTGCCGGGAAAGAGTATTTTTGGAAACGAAATAACTTCTTGTAAGGGTGGTTTTTTATATGATTCCTTGCAGGCTTTGAATTTTGGTGCCCATGCTAATAATTATGTTGGTGGCTATGGTAAGTATCAAGGTTTAAGGCTTGTCCGCCTATTAAAATAGACGCTTGATTAGAAAAGTTTTTCCCTCAGTTATTGCTGAGGGATTATGTTATTTCGTAAGTAATAGTATATTTGGAAAGTCCTATTATTAGGAGATGGAGTTGAATGAAATTTAGGAAAAATACATGCATATTTTTAGTGTCTCTTTTGTATTGGGCTTGTACTGAATCTGGTATTGATGCTGAAGAACGAAATCCTTCTGTTAAAGGTTATTTTTTTATCACTCCTAATGTCCATCAATTAAGTGATTCTCTTGATGAACGGATTACGAAAGAGGGGGTGAGAACGCGAATTACATCTGGCGGTAGATACTCCCTTGTTGCTTATAGTGATTCTGTTGATGTTGAACCAGTGCTTTTCGTTGATAGCATTGAATGCTGCGAAACGGGATGCTCTGGTCATCGAGAGGGGAATCGTTTCTTATTTGAATTTTCGTGTGAATTAAATGAACCTGCTCATGCTATTTTGCATTTAAAAGATGTGGGTGGAAATTTTTTGGATTATTCTTTTTATAATGTGAGTTTGGTTGGTGTGGGTGATTATTCAGATCATTTATCATTGAATTTGATTGTTGCAGGAGCTTTTGATAGCACCGCAGATGGTAAATCAGTTGATAGTCTTGCAAGGGCTATTGGACAATCTATTCATAATTATTTTGATATTCAAGTAGATACGGTTTATATTTCTTATGCGTATGAACATCCTTCTGTGGGGTATATGTTTACGAAGGATTCAGTTATGTATGTAGGCTCATCGCGTATTATAGATTCATTAAGTGAACCATGGGGTGAGTCTGGAAAAGATGGTGCGTTTGATATAGTTTTAGTCGATTATATAGATAGTGTTAGAGCGGGATATGCTTATAGATTTTTTTACCAAAGCTCTTTGAATTTGGATGTGTCGGTTGTTGCTTTTCGTGGTTCAGATGGCCTTGCTCGTGGTTCAAAAACTATTCAAAATGTGTCGGTGCATGAAATTGGCCATGTTTTGGGGCTGTCTCATACGACGCTGACTATGAAAGAGCTGTTGGCGTGGGGCGATTATTCAGTTTATGAAGATGGTTTAGAAGATACGCCCTATTGTCAGAAATATGTAGATAAATATAAAGATAGTTTGAAATTAAAAGGCTTAGGAAAGCGTTGTTTTGATATTGAAGATCCTTTGGATTGGGCTTTGTTGGATAGTACTTATAAAACAGATTCGTTAGTAGTTCTTTGGACTGGTTGTCCTGATTATTTCAACATTATGTATCCTTATGAAGGCGGTGAATATGATTATTTAGAATCTTCCCCGATGCAGCGCGAAATTTTCAAAAAAAACCTGACGCTTATTCCGCATTGATTCCGTTTTCGCTTGAAAAACTTTTTATTTGATATATCTGTAATTTTCTTAATTTTTTTTATATTTAGTACAAATGTTTTTAATGAGTATAAATGAAGCTCTTATTCTATTTTAGTTTGCTTTTTACTTTACTTTTTGTGGCTTGCGATGATGAATCTAGCAATCCATTTGTTGCGAATGAAAATTCGTCATCCTTGATCCCAATTGGGGCTCTTTCTAGCAGTAGCAATGGAAATCCCGGCTCAATGGTCGGAGGGACAAGTAGCAGCCTTATGGATTCCGCTGTTTCTTCGAGTTCATCAAAAGATAAATTGTCTTCTTCTGTTGTTAAAAGCAGTAGTTCACTTCGGATGAGTTCTGCAAGTTTATCTTCTGGCAGTAATCGCAAAGCTTCTATCAGTTCTTCGAGCGTCCAGAATGAGAAATCATCTTCATCAGAAAAGAATGATGCGGTGACAGGAACCATGACGGATGAACGTGACGGGCAGACTTACAAGATTGTGAAAATTGGACACTTGTGGTGGTTTGCACAAAATCTCAATTACGAAACAGTGGATAGTCACTGCTATAACGATTCTGCTGAGTATTGTGCGAAATATGGACGGCTTTATAAATGGGCGGCTGCTGTTGGCAAGTCGGAAGATGAGTGCGGATATAGACATGAATGTAATCTTACGTTACCGGTGCAGGGGGCTTGCCCGCCGGGATGGCGTGTTCCGTCAAATTACGATTGGAACGATTTGATTGTTGCTGCTGGTGGCGATGAGATTGCAGGCGAAGTGTTGAGAGAATCGAAAGAAGGCGGTTTTGCATTGCTTTATGCGGGGCGAATAAATTTTGCTGGTGAATTTGTTCAAGAAGGACGGAGTGCATGTATTTGGACTTCTAGCGAGACTGACGAATATGACGCATATTATGCGGACTTTTACTATTCTTATAGCAAAGTGATTTTCCCTAATGATGCCGAAAAGTATGATGGCTATTCCGTTCGCTGCGTAAAGGGAGAACTATAGGAAAAATTTTAAATTATATTCATAAATGAACGATTAAAAAGGAGGAGAGAAATGAATTTTTTGAGGATTGCGGCGACGTTAGGATGTCTTCTTTGTGTTGCTTGTTCGGACAGCGGAAAGTCAAATCCGTCAAGCAGTGTGGTGAACGATGCGGATAAATCCAATATAGTGTATTCCTACGTGAAGGTGAAAAATTATAATAGCGGGCCTTATGCTGTTGATACGTTTACGATTGCGTCGAGATATTTCAATTGCGATATTCAAGACTCGAATTTTGAATGCCGGTACATTGATTTTTGTCATGAAAAGCGCAATGAAAAATTTCCTATCGATGCGGATACGGTTCGTTTGAATTATGGTGAAAATCGGGTATCGAATTTTTCGTTCGAAGTTGAAGTTCCTAAAATTGATATGGTCGCATTGCGAAAATTTTTTGCAGAGCTTCGTTTGCCTCCATGTGCTGTGTTGAAGGATTCCGTCTTTTCGAATTACTCGTTCGAGGCGAAAGGCTTGCCTGAAAACATATCTTTGATGAGTGAAAAAATTGAAGGCTTTGATTGGATTTCAAAACATACAATGGATTCGATAAACGCTTCGTCGGAGAATAGCGTGGCTTTAATTCGTGCGGATAGATGCGCGGAGGAACGGTTCCCGCCTGATTCTATAAAGTTGTTTGCAAAATGTGAAGCGAGAAGTTCATGTAAAATGCCGGTTGTATATACTGCATCTGTGAAAGAGAATCCACCTAAGGTATGTTATACAAAGATTGATAAAAAAACAGGAATCGAAGAAGATGTTGGAACCGTCGATGGTTACTTGAAAATGACCAAAGATGTTTTGATGGGTGGGTACTATACTCTTGTGAATACTCGAACGGAACCGTTTGTTTCTGATACAACGGTCAATTGGACGTTGATTTACGTTGATCAATATGGTCGCAGGGATTCTCTAGCGATGACGACCGTATTAAAAAAATAATCTATTCCGCTCTTTTACGCGGCACGAGCGTCATTCCGTTGCTACGGTAGTATTGAATGTCCGTAAGGACTTGGCCCACCCAGTAATGCTTTTGCGGGTCCTTGCGCCAGTTCTCGAATTTGTTGCGATGCTCTGTGTCGGGGTAGAATTGTGCGACCGCGTCGGCGAGCGTGGGTGATGTCGCGAGAACTTTTTTGAGGCGGCGGGCGCCTATATCAATTTGTTCTAAGCCCTTTCCTGTATCGAGCGCTAAGAGTCCTGACGTGTTGTTTTTGCCCTGATAGTTCATCTGGAATCCGGAAGTGTGATGGATGATGGACATGAGAACGGCAGGATCCGTGCGTTCGCGGAGGCATGCTTCAAGCACAGGCAAGTTGCAAAGGTGTTCGCTGTCCCAGCGCTTTCCGTTGTATGTGATTTTCAGCGTGTGGTCCGTGTCTTCGGAAATGATTTCGATATCGTAGCGGATGCCGAGATCGCGTTGTAGCGCTTTTGTGAGGCGGATGCCTCTGTTCTTGAATTTCTTGTAGCCGATCATCTTTATCTGTAACGTGTCCTTGATGGATTCGAGAATCGGCGTTGTCGGGCGCGTGACGACGAGATTGTAATTATTGATAACGGTGGGGAGTATGTAGGCGAGTTCTGCGGCCGCGCTGTCGAGGTTGCAGTTCATGTCGATAATGAGCTCGCCTTGGTCGCAAAGCTTTTGAATCGCGGACGTGGTGTACTTCTGGTATTCGAGCTTTTCATCAATTGTTGGGCGCGGGGATTCTTCGGGGTGCGTCGCATATGCGGTTGTGATGGCCGCAATCCCCAAGGCACAAACGATGATGGTGAGTTTGACCTTGATGCTCCTCCAGAGAATGCGGATAACTGCACGACCTTTTTTAGTCATGCAGATGCATAGTAGCCAAATGAAGGCGATACCCGCCCAGAGGAGAATTAAGTTCACGCCCTCAATATACGTTATTTTTCGGCATTAGAAGGCTGTGTTGCCTGTGCCTGCGGTTTCACTTGCGGCTTGCCGACTAGATTCGGGGTCTTGAGCATGTTGCTCGGTAACGTGGCGATGACTTCGCTTGCCTTCTTGATGGTCTTGATGATATTTGCAGTGTTGTCGAACTGTTCCTTGATATCGTTTTGAACGGCGTTGAACATCTGCGTAAAGCAGAAAAGGTCATCCTTGGACTCGTTGAATAATTTATATGTATTTCGCAATGCGACGAGGTTTGCCGTTTCGCGTTCCATGGATTCCTTGATTTCGGCATTAAGCGTGTCGCGGAGGACTTTCTTTTCGTCGATGATCTCGGGAGCGTTTTCTCTCAAGATGTATGTCGGGAGCGTTCCGAATTCTTCGAACTTGACGTTAGTGGAATTGGACTGGTTGACGGAGCTGCGCAGCCCGCTGGTGCGAACTTGCGGATCGATAGAAATGGTGCAGTTTGAAGTGCCGTGGTAATTACAGACAACACGTTTTTCGATTTGACGGAGCTCGTTGTACGGATTGAAGTTGATGTCTGTTTCGATGTACTTGAGTGGCGCGTAAAGCGGTACGGATTCGCCTGCGATCGTGATGCGGTAGGCGAGGCACTTTTCACCGTTGAACGGCTTGGTTTCGTAAAGGTTGTTAGAACTGTGGACGAGGTGGTTGACGCGCATGAGCAGGTTGTTGGCGTCATAAGGCGTTTCAAGGAGGCTCGGCGTGTTCTTGTATAATTGCTCTTTGAGAATTTGCTTGTAGCTTTCGGAAATGGCGGTGTTCGATGCGCTACGGCCCCAGATTGATGTTCCGAGGAAGAACGTGTCGATGAGCTTTGTCTCGGTGCGGCCGTTGAGGAAGGCGATAGCCTTGATCATGTTTGAAAGCGCAAGCCATCTGCGGATGGGAACGTAAACGCAGTTCTTTTCGCAGGTCTCTGCAACTTTGCCAATGACGGCAAGCGTGTTCGGGGAGAGCGTTACCTTGCTGAGTGCCTGAATCCATTCTGCCTGTTCTTCGGCGCTGATAGCAATTGACGGAGGCACGATGACATTACTGTCGGTGCCGTGAATTTGTAAGAGCTTGCAAAGGGCGTCCGAGGAGATGCTGTCAGGAAGCATGATGGTCAGCGTCACTTGATCGCTTACTTCGGACCTGCTCAGAGCCGATTCCGGTTTCTGGTCGCCAGAGATGATGATGGAATTCTTTTCGTGATCGTGGATGACAATCTGGAGATTGCTCTTGCTCAGTTCATCGTTTGGCGTGAAGTTGTCAAAGATGATCAGGTTAAAATCATTGATGTTGTCGGGGAGCTGTCTTTGCTTTTTTCCGAGCTTTAAAACACGGGCGTCTTTAAATGCGCTTGAAATTCTGCGGATAAAGAGGGAGCTTCCACAGCCGGGGCGGCCATAGAGGTAGAACGGTTCCTGAATCAGTGCGGTGAGGAAACCCAACTGCACATAGTATTCTCTTTCTGGAATGTCTTTGGTGATGATCTGAAGAAGTTCGGCAAAACGCTGACGCAAATTCATATTTTCTCTCCCTAGTTCTTGTGCTTAAAAATACAATAAAAAAGGGAAAAGTTACCGAAATTTTTACGAAGAATGTAATGTTAGGTGGGCCGAAACTTCAATTTCTTGGATGGCAATGTGGAGCTTGGGGTGTTCGAGGTTTGTTTGCGGTAGACGGCAGGCGTCTTTTTGTGAAATAATAATGTCGTTGCCGCAAGAAATTTCTTTTTGAACAACTTGTGCGAAATGTTTATCGTGGTCCGGGCGCGTAATGACTTTATTTATTTGTATGCCGGTGCTTGCCGCGAATGTACCGATATCGTCAATGAATCTTTTGGGGGAACCGAGACCGCAAATGAGGGTGGCGGATAATGGCTTGCCGGGAATGTAATTTGTTATGGATTTAATGTAAAAGCGAATATCGGGCGTTTGGGAATCTGCATCGAAGCAACGGATATGGGTGATTTTGCTTTCGTCGTGGTCTTGTTTGAGACTGCGAAACGGGCCGTTAGGCAAGAGACTTTTCCAGGATGTTGGCGGTTCTTGCCAGTTGAGGCAGATGTAACGCACGCCTGTAAAACGCGTATCTTCAAAGCCATCATCGCAGAGAATGATATCGCATTTGTCCTGAATTTCCTTGGCCGTCTTGTAGCGGTTCCTGGTTGCGAAAGCTTTTATTTGAGGATGCTCGCCTGATTGGAATTCCCGCTGCATCATGATAAATTCATCCCAGGCATCACTGTGGCAAAGAACGGCTACGCGTTTACCTTGTTCTAGAAAACGTTTGGCAAGCCAGATCGTAAAAGGAGTCTTGCCGGCGCCACCTGCTAAATAACTCCCGACGATAATGACGGGAGTCTGAATGGGCGGTTGTGGCCGCAAAAATATTTTATGGTGCAGCTTGTACGCAATCCGGTAGAATGCGGCTGCTGCAAGACGGAAAGGCTTCGTTGTGTATATCATTAGCAGTGCCTCGATGCATGTCGTGCCGGACTCCGTTCCTGCATCGCCTTTTCATAAGCTAGAAATTAATTAAAGGCAATTGCGTTTCTGTTGCAGATAAAGGTCCGCGAGTACAAGGGCTGCCATGCTTTCGACAATCACGGGAGCGCGGACGGCAACACAAGGATCGTGCCTTCCCTTGGCGGCAAGTTCACCATTCTCGTAACCGCGGCCGGCGGTCTTCTGCAACTGCGAAATTGTAGCGGTCGGCTTGAAGGCCATGCGGCAGTAGATCGGTTCCCCGTTGGAGATGCCGCCAAGGCTACCACCCGCGTTGTTTGTACGCGTGTGGTAGGTATTGCCTTCAACATAAATTTCATCGTTATGCTCGCTGCCGTGCATGCGTGCTGCGGCAAAGCCACTGCCAATTTCAAAACCCTTGCATGCCGGGATGGAAAGCATCGCCTGGGCGAGGAGCGCGTCAAGTCTGTCAAACACGGGCTCGCCGAGGGCGGCTGGGACGTTTTTCACGAGGAGTGCAACTGTTCCGCCAACGCTATCGCCTTTGGACTTCGCCTCCAGGATGGCCTGTTCCATCTTGGCACTGGCGGCAGCTTCTGGGCAGCGGACGGGGGATGCTTCGACCTGTTCAAGTGTGAGCTCGCTCACGTTGAGAGGCGGGCAATCAACTTCACCAACAGAAGAAACCCAAGAAAGAAATTCTGTACCGGCGACGGTCTTGAGGAAGGCCTTTGCGACGGCGCCTGCGGCGACGCGACCGATGGTCTCGCGGGCGGAGCTTCTGCCACCACCACGGTAATCACGGAACCCGTACTTGAGGTCGTAGCAGAGGTCTGCGTGTCCTGGTCTGTACCACTTGGCGATATCGGCGTAGTCCTTGCTATGCTGGTCTTCGTTAAATACAACGAACGAGATGGGCGTTCCCGTCGTTTTTCCTTCGAAAACGCCGGAAAGGATTTTCACCGTATCTTTTTCGTTACGGGGCGTCGTCAGTTTACCCTGACCCGGGCGCCTGCGATTCAGTTCTGCCTGAATCATTTCTTCGGTGATAGGGAGACCGGCGGGGCATCCGTCGAGGACGGCTCCGACAGCAGGACCATGGGATTCACCCCATGTAGTGACAGAAAAAATCTTTCCAAACGTGCTTGACATGTGACCAAATATAAATTCTGGACCAAAAAAACTTTTTTTTATGAAAAATTTTTGCTTACTTAGAAAAAGTTTACTATCTTTTACAATATCTAGAGGAGTCTATCGTGTCCAAGTTTGGAATTGTCATCACTTTTTTGATTCTTGTGCTTTCGCTTCATGTGCAAGCACAGTCTCAGAATAATTTTGCGGGCATTCCTTTTGGCTCCACTCGCGAAACCGTTATTGAAGAAATGATGAAAAAGGGCTATGAACCCTACGGTCAGACGGGTATTGGCGAACGCGTGGTGATTCCTGTTTATATGTTCGGTGAACTGCCTGTTCAGGTCGATTTCATTTTCAACAAGAACGACAAGTTCTACGCTTTTGAAATCCGTACAGGTCGTGTCGAACGTGCTCGTTTGAGCAAAACTTTTGAAGCTGTGGGCTATATGTCAGACCAGTTTACGCTTAAGTATGGCAAGGCTTCTGGCGCTCCGGCAATCAACGAAACCTCGAACCTCAAAGAAAATGTGCATAACCTTTACCAGGAATGGTTCTCGGTGAAAGCTCTCGACGCTTATACCGCGGTGATCCAAAAAGGTAACCGCTATTATGCTGTGGGTTCTGTAACGCACCGTCAGCTGGCTACGGAAAGCGAAAGCGCTAAGCGTGCCCGCGAAAAGGCTTCCGAAGCTCCGGCGTTCTAAATTTCCCATAAAAAAGCAAGAATGCTAAATCGACCCGAACGGGTCGTTTTTTTATGCTTTTATCATGCTTTTTTTAAAATTTTAATGGATATTTATAAAAAGTGCTTGTTTTGGCTTGACAATATTTGAAATAATTGTATATTTGTAATTGTTAAAAAAACAAGAACAAATTTAAAACGAATTTTTCATTTAATTCCGCATCGCGGAAAAGGAGAAGATATGAAGGTCTGGGTTTGCAAAGTTTGCGGTTATGTTCACATGGGTCCGGAAGCTCCGGATGAATGCCCGCAGTGCCATGCTCCGAAGAGCAAGTTCTTCGAAAAGGTGGAAACGCCTGCTGCAGGGAAGATTGTCTGGGCTGACGAACACAAGGTCGGTGTCGCTCAGGGCTTGGATGCCGAAGTGGTGCAGGGCCTCCGTGAAAATTTCGCGGGTGAATGTACCGAAGTGGGCATGTACCTTGCGATGAGCCGTCAGGCGGACCGCGAAGGATTCCCGGAAGTGGCTGAAGCTTACAAGCGCATCGCTTTCGAAGAAGCTGAACATGCTGCCAAGTTTGCAGAACTCTTGGGCGAAGTCGTCTATGCCGACACCAAGAAGAACCTGGAACTTCGCGTTGCTGCCGAAGCGGGAGCAACTGAGGGTAAGCTTGCTCTTGCAAAGCGCGCCAAGGAACTCGGTTACGATGCTATCCATGACACTGTTCATGAAATGTGTAAGGACGAGGCCCGTCACGGCTCTGCTTTCCAGGGCTTGCTCGGTCGCTACTTCAAGTAAGATTGGAGTGTGGTGCGGTTCCGGACGTCTCAGGGCGTGCGGGGCCGCTTTTTTATGGAATGTTTGAGGAAAGGGGGTGTGATATGCAAGAAACGGCAAACATACTCAAAGATCATGGCATTAGGCCGTCGCTACAGAGGGTCTTTGTCTATCGCTACCTGCGGAGTGTCAAGACGCACCCGACGGTCGATGAAATTTATATGGCGCTTTTGCCAGAACACCCGTCGCTTTCGCGCACGACGGTCTACAATACATTGGAACTGTTGCTCGAAAATGACTTGGCGATTTCGCTGGATTTTGGCGACGGCTTCTTGCGCTACGATGCGGACTGCTCTCCGCATAGCCATTTCAAGTGCAGAAAATGCGGCAAGGTCTATGATATCTTTGTGGCGCCGCCGGATTGTACACAAATGATTCCCCCGGGATTTACGTTGCAGGGGACTTCGCTCTATATGTTCGGACTGTGCGACAAGTGCGCGGTCGAAGATGGAGATGCCCGCTCAGAGGCGGGCATGACAGTCGAAAATTAATCTTTTAGTTTATCGAGGGCTTCGTTCGGCCCGATGATGAACAGCACGTCGTCTTCTTGCAAGATGACGTCTGCAATGTTACCGATTTTAGGCGTCGGCTCTTGCGGGTCGCGGATGGCGATAACCTGCACGCCGTATTTGTGCGTGAGCGACAAAGTCTTCAGTGTTTTACCGACAAAGTTCTTGGGGCAGACGATTTCTACGATGGAGTAGCCTTCCATGAACGGGAGGAAGTCGACCATGTTCGGACGGTTGAGGCGTTCGGCTAGGCTTATGGCGGCGTCGCGTTCCGGGTGGAAAATGTCTGTGACGCCAAGCTTTTCCAAGATGCTCGTGTGTTCGGCACTGCTCGACTTGGCTATGATGTGCTTGACCCCGAGTTCTTTCAAGTTCAGGATGGTGAGGAGGGAAGCTTCCAGGTTGCTGCCGATGCAGACGATGACGCTATCCGCTTTGGTCAGTGCCGGGATGGAGGCAAGCTGCTTTTTGCGGGTACTGTCGGCGACAACAGCTTGCGAGACCATGCTCGCGAAGTCCTGGACCTTTTCGGGATGAGAGTCGATGACCATGATGTCATGACCCAGCGACGTCAGGTGACGTGCAAGATAGTTTGCTGAATTTCCAAGACCGATAATAACGAATTGTCTAGAAGCCATGGTTTAAATATAGTATTAAGTTAACCCACCATTATGTCTTCTTCGGCGTACCAGGCGGTGTCCTGGAGCTTGCCTGCGACTGCCGAAATGAGGAACAGCGGGCCCATACGGCCAATGAACATCACGCAGCAGATGACGATTTTTCCGACCGTGGAGAGTTCTTCGGTGAGTCCCATCGAGAGTCCGCATGTGGCATACGCGCTCACGACTTCGAATAGGATCTTGAGGAACGGGGAGCTATTGGCGGGGTAGGCTGTGCCGGTAGGTATTTCGGTGCAGAGGAGGATGAGTGTCGCCGTTGCAATCACGACTATAGCGACAACGAAAATTCGAATGGCCTTATCGACGGTGTTGTTCGGGATGGTGCGACCCATGACCTGGGTCTTTTCTCTGCCGAGAAGCCTGTTTATGCCCAAAAGCCCGATGACCGCTGCGGTCGTAATCTTGATGCCGCCGCCACAGCTACCGGGGTTTGCGCCGATGAACATGATGATGATAAAGAAGAATAGCGATGCTTGCGTGAGGTCGGGAATGTTCACGGAGTTGAGCCCCGCGGTGCGGCTCGTGAATGCCATGAACAGTACGGATTGTGCGTTTTCGCCAAAGGTGTGGCCGCTAAAGAGGTTGTGCCATTCGGTGAGCGAGAAGACGAGAATGCTTGCGAGGATGACGATGATGGTGCCGTAAGTTGCGATTCGCGTGTGCAAGGAGACGCGGCGGATTTCCTTGTGGCTGAAGTCGAAAATGTAGCGGAGCTCCGCAATGGCCAAAAATCCGAAACCGCCTGCCAGCACGAGGATGCAGGTGGTGATATTCATGACGGGATTGTACTGGAAACCTTCGAGCGAGTTGGGGAACAACGTAAATCCAACACCGCAGAAGGAGCTGACGGCCTGGAATATCGAGCACAAGATGCGGTCGTACATTTCCATGGAATCGAATTGCGTGAAGTAGACGATGCCGCCAATGAATTCAAGGAAAAACGTAAAGGGAATCACGGCTCGGAGGATGCGGCCAGCGTCGATGTTTCCTTCCTGCGTGAATTCGGAGAAGAAGACGGACTGGTGGCTAAATCCGGGGTGCATGCCGGCAAGCAAGATAAGCGTCGTAGATGCGGTCATGATGCCGAGACCACCAAGCTGCATGAGGATGATGATGAACCAGTGCCCGGTGTCGGTAAACGTCGATGAGATATCGACGATGGAAAGCCCGGTGACGCAGACGGCAGACATGGACGTGAAGAACGCTTCGATAAAATCTATGGGACGGGTTGTCGATACGGATAGACTTAAAAGCCCGGTGCCAATGGCGATAAGCAAAAGGTAGGCGAGAACCACCAGCATGATCGGGTTTGCCTGGGTCCTTGTCTTGAATATGTTCTCGGAGAGTGAATCCGTGAGCATCTGGTACTTTGAACGTAGCATAAAAGCGAATTTAGTAAAGTTGAGGGGTGGTTACCTGCAAAACAATAAAAGACCTCGCTTTCGCAAGGTCCTTTGAGGAGGAAACTATTTTGAGGATTATTCCTGAACGCAGCGGACGCTGAAGCGCTTAGTCTTGGAGTCAACCTGGAAGAACAATCTTTCTTCGCCTTCCTTGTCCTTGACGTATTCGGTAGATTTTTCCACGATAATGAGAGCTGCGCTTGTACCGCCGTTTTCGTCGAATTTCTTGTCGCCGGATTCCGGGGTGCCAGAGGTCCAGTGGAAGCCCATGTCGCCCAGGAAGTTGCAGTCGCCATCCTTGCAGCGTCCGCTATAGCTCCAAGGCATGGCTTCGCTGTTGATGGCCGCTTGGGCTTCTTCGCGATTCGGAAGGCGCCAGCCGCTGGGGCATGCCTTCTGGGCGGCGTTGTATGTATAGAGTCGACCGTTTGTCGTGCAGTTGGCGTCGGATTCGTTGTAGCATTCGCTGTTGGCGACGGAGTAATTCATATCCTGGGCCATCCAGAGCTTTGAGCCAACTTGAATAAGGGTGTAGGTCTGGTTGTCGCGCGTGTCGGTCATGGAAAGACCTTGGACAACAGGCGTCTTCTCTTCAGGATTGTCGATGGTGATACCGCCAGCGCTAGAGGACGACTTTGCGACCGGAGCCGACTTGGAAGAGGAAGAAGGCGGTTTGACCGTGCTTTCGCAACCCTTAGTCCAGCAGAACACCGGATCGCTTACGATATCCGGATACTTGATGCTTGAACCGGAGACGGTGATGATTTCCTTCTTGATAGTCGTGTCTTTCTTGTCGATAATTACTGTGTTGGAAGAGTAACGTATCTGTTGGGCGCTGGAAGACTGGCCTACATAAACGGAAGACGAGGAGTAGTTGTACGAGGTATCGGGCGCCATTGGAGCTGGCGCATCTTCGGAACAACCAAAAAACAGGGCTGTAAAGCCGATAAGGCCGAAAGAAAGTAGTGTTTTCTTCATGATTTACAAATATAGTTTACAAAAAGACATTGTTGTAGCAAAAACTTTTTTACTATCTTTGGGATCACTATGAGCAATGTTGAAATTTTCGACACCACCTTCGCCATGACGATCCTCGTGATCATGGCTCTCTGCATCCCTACAATCCTTCTTGTGGCCAACTGGGTCTTGCATCCGGGTAAGCTCAAGCAGACTATTATTAAGGGTTCTGCTTACGAATGCGGTCTGGCTCACGTTTCCGGTACGGCCAACGAACGCTATCCGGTGAAGTACTACATGGTGGCCATGCTCTTCTTGGTGTTCGACCTTGAAGTCGCCTTTATCTACCCCTGGACGATCCAGTTCCTCGCTGGTGGCTGGGAACTCTTGTTCATCCTCCTCGGATTCCTCCTGATCCTCGAAGCCGGTTACATCTACCTCCTCAAGAAGGGTGTCCTGGACTGGAACAGCGTTAAGGACTAATCTTTTTAACTGTTGATTATTCTATCTCAAAATGGCGGATGCAGACCTTGGGTTTGCGTCCGCTTTTTTTCTTGTCACCAAACCATTGCTTACTAGATATGACTGGATCCTTCGGCTTTGCCTCAGGATGACGTTCCTAGTCACTAGAATGCGTCGCGGACGTACATCGTCATGCCGATGTTCTTGAAGTCGACCCACGAAAATTCACAGCGGGCGTACAAGTTTTCTTTCTGGTTGAGCGCCAACCGCCCCCCGAAGCCCAAGCTCCTGTGCCACTTGTTACGCATAAGGTCGCTAAAGTAATCGCCGGTCTTTCCGCCTTCGAAGAAGATATCCCCGGCAAGGCGCCAGAACAGCTTTTTGCGGAATTCCATTTGCAGGAACATGGCCTGGTTCCCGTAGAAGTAGTTCTTTTCGACGCCGCGGAACCGCTTGAGGCCGTCTGAACCAGCAAGTTTATCGAAAGGGGCGTTCCCGTCTACGCGCTGCCAGAGGAGACCGACAGCCATGGATGTATTCCAGATGAATTCTGTGTAACCGCGGACGTCGAGTTCCTGATGGGTGTAGCTGTAGTCGCCCATTCCCTTGTTATAAAAGTAATGACCCCATTGGACTAGGTAGCCATGTCGTGCCCAGTTCGTGTTGTCGCGCGTGTCCATGGAGAGGTGGTAGCCGATGCCGTTCCTCCAGCCGTCCGTGTTTTCGGGGCGGTTGAGGTTTCCATGGTAATGATAACGGTTGAGGTCGATGTCGGTGTAGTTTATCTCAAAGAAAAAACCGTAACGGAAGTCTTTTAGCCACTGCTTTGTACCAAAGTTTGATTCGGTCAGCGATGTGAGGTAGAACGTCCTGCGGTCGAACTTGCGGAAATCGTCAATGTCTGGGTTGTTGCCTCTGCCAAAGTAGTTACCGACCCAGTTGTCGTAATGGAGGTCTAGCTCGCCAGAAATCTGGTCTTTCAGAAAATAGAACTTGGGTGAAATCGATCCCGTGACCTGTTTGCGCGTTGTGCCGTAGAACGAAAGGTCTAGCTCGGTTGCGTTGCCGCCTTCAAATTCGGGTCTGAAAAAGATAATTGCCATGGCCCCGAACTGGTACTTTGTCTCTTCGGTATAGCCAATGATGGGAACGGCGGAAAAACGTTGAAAGTCATCCGTCGAATCGGCTTCTACCCCTGCAAATGTAGGTGCGGCAAAGGCTGCTAATGCTAGTAGCTTTTTAGTCAAAAAACGCATTTCGCTCAAATTTAGATAAATAAATGAGAAGTACGCACGGGCACCGAGCCCGAAGCTTTAAATTTTTATTTTTGTGGAAAAGAAGCAGGTTTGTTTATGCCCATTTTGTCGGTTCAGAATATTTTGCTGCGTTTTGGCGGTCCGCCGCTTTTGGATAATGTCTCGTTCGATATCGAGGCGGGTGACCGCATTTGCCTTGTGGGCCGTAATGGCGAGGGCAAGAGCACGCTTTTGAAGGTGCTGACCGGCGAGATGGAAGCAAATTCCGGCGAAATCGTAAAGAAGACGGGGCTTAAAGTCTCCCGCATGATCCAGGAAATCCCCGCACATCTTGATGGGACTGTTCGCGACATTGTGATGGGCCGCGTGTCCGTGGTGAGCGGAGGTTCCGTGATTTCCAAGAAGATTCTGGACGATGGAGCGCACAATGCGACTGCCGAGGCGATTCTTGGTAAAACGGGTATCGATGCGGATGCGCCTTACGACAGCTTGAGCGGTGGCCAGAAGCGCCGTGTGCTTTTTGCGCGTGCCGTGGCCGAAGACCCGGACTTGCTTTTGCTCGACGAACCGACGAACCATTTGGACATTCCGGCCATTCAGTGGCTGGAAGGAATTGTGACGCGCTTGAATTGCGCGGTGATGTTCGTGAGCCATGACCGTGCTTTTGTCCGCCGTACGGCAACCCGCATTTTTGAGCTTGACCGTGGCCGTGTGCGCAGCTGGGACTTCCCGTACGACAAGTTTGTGCAGTTCAGGGACCAGGCGCTTGCCGAAGAAGAAAAGGCGAATGCACTTTTCGATAAGAAGTTGGCTGAAGAAGAAGTCTGGATCCGCAAAGGCATCCAGGCCCGCCGTACGCGCAACGAGGGGCGAGTCCGCGCCTTGATTAAAATGCGCGAAGAACGCGCGGCCCGCCGCTCCCGTACGGGCAATGTGAACATGCAGATTACGGAAGCCGACCGTTCCGGGCGCCTCGTTGCGCGTCTCAAGAACGTGAGCTATTCCTATGATGGGAGCCCGCTCATTAGCGACCTCTCGACTGAAATCAGCCGTGGCGACCGCATTGGCATTGTGGGGCCGAATGGCTCCGGCAAGACGACGCTTTTGCGCTTGATTCTTGGTGAACTCCAGCCGGAATCGGGTGAAGTCCGCCTGGGCAGCAACCTCCATATTGCCTATTTCGACCAGATGCGCACCCGCTTGCGCGAAGACAAGTCGCTCATTGAGAATATCGGCGATGGCCAGGCTTATATCACGCTGAACGGTGTCAAACGCCATGTATTAAGTTATTTGCAGGACTTCCTGTTCTCGGCAGATCGCGCCCGCGGCCCGATCAGTGCGCTTAGTGGCGGTGAACGCAACCGACTCTTGCTCGCGTGCCTTTTTAGCCACCCGAGCAACGTCTTGGTGCTTGACGAACCGACGAATGACTTGGACATGGAAACCCTCGACCTTTTGGCGGAACTTTTGGCCGACTATAATGGCACCGTCCTGACTGTCAGTCATGACCGTGCCTTCCTCGACTCCGTGGCTACCGGCATCCTCGCCATCGAAGAAAATGGCCACGTTTTTGAAGCCGTCGGCGGCTACTCCGATTACGAGGCGAATAAGAAGATTCGCGACAAGGAAGCCGCCCAGTCCGCCCGCTTGGCCGCCGAACGCGAAGCCGAAAAGCTGGCTCGCTTAAGCGCTGGCGCCGGCGCCGCCTCTGCGGCCCCCGCGCCCGCGAAAAAGAAAAAGCGCAGCTACAACGAGGAGCGCGAATACGCCGCCCTCCCCGAAAAAATCGAAAAACTCGAAAAGGAAATTGCCGACTACCAGCTGGAACTTTCCAAGCCCGAGGTCTACACGAACGCCACCCTCATCGTGGAACTCCAGAAAAAGATTGCCGATGACGAGACCCTGCTCGAACAGGCCTACGAACGCTTCGAAGCCCTTGACAATTTGGGATGAAAAATTTTTGCTCCCCTAGTGACAAAACTCATTGCATAATATAGATTTACACTGAATGGGTCTTGGTGTTGAAATCTTAGAGGAGTTTAAAAATGAAATCGCTATCATTGTCTTTTGCGATGATTTTGGCCGGGGCGGTCTCGGGTATCGCCGGCACAAGTGTTTGGAGTGTTGACAAAAAGACTGGCAACGATATGCAACCGGCTACGTGGTATGAGTATGCTCAGCCGGATACGTCTAAAGTTGTTAAAGGAGATCGTTCTGCAACGACGGAAGGCATACAGTATTCCATATTACTGGATCTCCGTGATGACAAGGTGTTCAGTACCGCTGGCTTTGGCTTTGTGTGGAAGCAAGAGAACGGTAATGATATCGATGTAGATCTTTCGGCTTATTCTGGCCTTTGCGTGACGTACAAGGCCAATCGCCAGTTCCGTCTGGACTTAAAACAGTCTACAATTGGGGACTTCAACTACTATGGCCAAGTTCTCCCGGCTCAGTCAACATTTGCACCTGTGTTTGTGGACTTCTCGAAGATTGCCCAGGAAGGTGGCTGGGGTGAAAAAGTTCCTTTGGACTTGACTAAGCAGATTGCCATCCAGATGAGCTATAAGTCGAACATGGCTGAGGGCCTTGCCGACAACGAAATTACAATTGCAGCCGTTTCTCTCGGTGATTGCTCTACTCCGGTCGTAACGGGGCTCAAGCTCCTTGAACCTTATGATGAGGAACAGACTGTTACTGTCAAGGAATCGGAAAAATTAAAGATTGACCTCAAGAAAGTCTTTTCCGCCGATGAAAATGAAGTAATTACCATCATGACTAAGGTTTCGCCGACGACTTTATTGACGTTGACGTCGCCTGAAGACGATCCTACTTTGACGGATGAACTCGTCTTCACTCCTAAGGCCGTTGATGAAGACGCTACTGGGAAAATTACGATTACGGCGATGAGCGATAAGGACAATAAGTACGTACAGGCTATATTCAATGTCACGGTTAAGGATGAATCTGCCGTTGGCCCGACATGCCCGGGTGACCCGGAATGCCCGGATGATCCTCCTGCAAATAACCCGCCTGTCGTGCTTTCGCCATATGACAAGACTGCTCCTGAGGTGGAATTGACCGAAGGCGTCGATACTTTGAAGATTGTTCTTGCAAAGCTTTTTGCTGATGAAGACAACGACCCGCTTACCTTTACTGTCGAATTGGGTGCTCCTCTGATGACGGTTTTGGATGATGTGAAAAAGCTCACTTTGAAGGATACGCTTCACATTATAACTAAGAGTGTTAAGAAGGATACGACGTTCCTTGTTACCGTCAATGCGACGGACGGCAAGATTGAAGGTGTTGTCAAGGCTCATCATCGTGTGACCATTATCGATGTTCCGAATGTGATTGTTCCGCCTGCTGTTTGCGATCTCGAATATACGGTCAATGAAGATGGTAGCTTGAGTGTCCCGTGGAATAGAGGTATTTGGGTAGAATGCGGTCAGCCGGACGGATTCGTCGTTTTTGGACCGGTTGATTCGACCAAGCACGGAGAACTTGTTAAGGCTGATGGTATTATAATTGATACCATGGGTGCATTTACCTATATGCCGAACAAGGATTTCTACGGCGAAGATACGCTCACCTATGTGTTTATTGAACGTGAAAAGCGTGAAGGTGAAGAAAGACTCACTAGTGCTAAAGGTACTATTGCTATTCACGTGAAGGCTGTCAATGATGCTCCGGTTGCAAAGGTTTCTGACAGCACGTTCATCAAGGATACGCTTGTGCTTGACATGGACTTCGATGAAGATACCGTGTCCCAGATTAAGATCCCGGTCAAGTCTCTCTCCTTTACGGACATCGAAGTTACCGATGGCTCGCAGAAGCTTACTTACGGCGCTCTCGGTGGAAAGAAGATCAAGGCCGAACTGGATAGCTTGAACAAGACGTCTTACTTCATCTCTGTGAAGTCGGTTACCGGCGCAAGTGGTTTAGATTCCATCCTCGTCTTTGCAACGGATGGTGTCGATACTACGGGTGTGCACATCTATGTCAAGCTTGTTTCTCCGAAGGATTTGGCTCAGGCTGCTGCTGATGAATACACGGCATTCAAGGATAGCACGCTTTCTGTGAGTGCCAAGGAAGGCGTCCTTGCTAATGACAAGTACCCCGAAGGTGTAACGAAGGGCATGACGGCTGAACTTGCCCAGAAGCCTGCTCATGGAACGCTTACCCTCAATAAGGACGGTAGCTTCAAGTACACGCCGGCCGAAGATTTCGAAGGTAAGGATTACTTTGGTTACTACTGCGTTGTCAACGAAACGAAGTCCAAGGCAGTTATTGTGACGATTTCTGTTGAAGAACGCAACATGCTCCCGACGGTTGTCGTAAAGTCCTCTACTCTCGATACGACTGTGACTGAAGACTTCCCGTCTTCGAGACCGATCAAGTACACGAAGGCTACTGTGACTTCTTGGTTCAAGGATCCGGAAGGAGACCCGCTGACCTATTCTGCAAAGAGCAAGGATGGCAAGCTCAAGGTTGAAATTACGGACAAGGGCGTTCTTGAAATCAACTCTGTCCCGGATTCTACTGGCAAGGCCTATGTGGTCGTGACGGCAACGGACAAGAAGTCTGGCTCCAAGAGCTTTGAATTCTGCGTGACAATCAAGCCGGTGAACGACAAGCCTGAACTTTTGCATGCCGATACGGCTTATGTGTCGAACAGCGGCTGGACGGTCAAGTGGGATCTTGATACGCTTGTCGTCGATGTCGATGGAGATGAATTGACTTACAGTCCGAATGAAACGTCTGCTTTGTCGAAGTTGGTGACAATTTCTATGAAGGGCTCCGTTATTACGGTGAAGGCCAATAGCGGTGTTAAGTTCAAGGACGACCAGAAGGTCAACGTTGGTGTGAAGGTTAGCGATCCGGACAAGGCCAATGTGACGATTCCGCTTTGCATCATCGTCGGTGAAAAGCCTGCAGGTTTGATGCCGCAGCTTGCCCAGCCGAAGAACAACTGGCAGAATGCTGTTATGGCTAAGCGCGGTGCTGTTTCGATGATGGACATGCAGGGTCGCGTCATCTGGAAGGCTAAGCTCCCGGTGAACCCGGCTGAAGTGCTCAATGCTTCTGCTAAGGTTCAGGGCCGCAAGATCCTCCGCGTCAACACTCAGACCTGGACGATTAAGTAAGGCGCTGTGCGCGTTCATCCTGAGCGGTCATGGACCGCGAAGGATCCAGTTAATGTTTATGATGTCACCCCGGACTTGTTCCGGGGTTGACTTTTTTTATATAAAAACAAAGACTCCGCAATGCGGAGCCTTTTTCTGACCGTTCGCGCTAGAATCTGCAAAACATGTGCAGGGCTGGCGCTCACTCTCGCAACCGTCCCAGCTTAACGCATGGGACTTGTTGCTCACTATTCTGCTTTGCGTTACTTCACCAGTGCTTCGGTGTCGAGAGCGATGAGCAATTCTTCGTTTGTTGCAACGACGATTGCCTTCGGCGTGCCATCCTTCGTGATGAGGTGGTTGGATTCCTTGCCGTTCTTGAGGTTGCGTTCTTCGTCGACCTGGTAGCCGAGGAGCTTCAGATTGTCGAGAGCCTGCTTGCGGACGTAGA
The DNA here is from genome assembly GCF_002210405.1 of Fibrobacter sp. UWB3. Lineage (NCBI taxonomy): Bacteria > Pseudomonadati > Fibrobacterota > Fibrobacteria > Fibrobacterales > Fibrobacteraceae > Fibrobacter > Fibrobacter sp. UWB3. Next base: position 108,335 of record NZ_MWQJ01000010.1, on the reverse strand, counting down.
AGCTGTTTTCACCGATGCCCCCCGTGAAGACGATAGCGTCGATGCGCGGGAGAGCCATGGCGATGCCGCCGATTTCGCGGGTGAGACGGTAGCAGAAGACGTCGAGAGCGATTTGAGCCTGCTTATTGCCTTCGCTTGCTGCCTGCGTGAGAGTACGCATGTCGTTAGAAAGACCAGAGAGGCCCAACAAGCCGGATTCCTTGTTCACGAGGTGGTCAAGCTTGTCGATGGTGCCGTATTCTTCACCGTACTTCTTAGCGATGTAGAAGAGGATTGCCGGGTCAAGGCTACCGGAACGGGTACCCATGATAAGGCCTTCGAGCGGTGTGAAGCCCATCGTGGTATCGACGCACTGGCCGTTCAAGATGGCGGAGCAGCTGGAGCCGTTGCCGAGGTGAGCTGTGATAAGGCAGGTTTCTTCGGGCTTGGTGCCGAGAACCTTGCAAGCTTCGGCAGTCACGAAGCGGTGGCTTGTGCCGTGTGCACCGTAACGGCGGATGCCGTCGTTTTCATAGAACTTGTACGGGATACCGTAGAGGTAAGCCTTCTGCGGCATGGTCTGGTGGAAAGCCGTATCGAACACGGCGACTTGCGGGAGACCCGGGAAGAACTTGGTAGCGCATTCCATACCGGTTGCGTGTGCCGGTTCGTGGAGCGGGGCAAAGAGCGTGATGCTGCGGATGTAGTCGATGACTTCCTGAGAGACCTTTTCGCTCTTGATGTACTTACCGCCATGCACGACGCGGTGGCCGATGGCTTCGATCGTGTCGGTGAGCTTCTGGGCGTCGAGGAATTTCTTGACCTGGTCTACAGCTTCGGCGTGCGTGGGGCAGTCGAAGTTGAAGTCAATCTTGCCTTCAGGACCCTTGGCCTTGGTGTGGCCGTTCACGCCGATGTTTTCGACGAGGCCGCTAGCGATGGATTCCTGGGTCTTTGTATCGATGACAGCAAATTTTACAGAGGAGCTGCCGCAGTTGAGAACGAGTACGCGCATGGTTTTTTCCTTTAGTCTGTAGCCGCGAAGCGGCGTTCTTTAGTCTGATAAAATAGGAATTTTGGCGCAGTGTGGCGAGCGTAAAAATCTACATTTAACCTGATGTTGAAGAAAATTTTTGATTTTGACAATCGTGTTTCGGTTTACTGGACCAATCGCCATTTTTCACGCAAGGTGAACGGCTGGTTGCGCTTTTACGTGCGCCTTGGCGATGGCTATATCTGGGCTCTGTTCATTGCATTTTTGATTTGGAGAACGAGCTGGCAGAGCTTTTTGCCGATTCTTTGGCAGGCACTTGTTTCGCTTGCGATGAGCCTCCTCATTTACGAAGGAGTGAAGCTCAGCACTAAGCGCCCGCGCCCGTTTGCTGCAAACCCGCAAATCAAGGCGGAGGTTCCGCCGCTCGACAAGTACAGCTTCCCGTCGGGCCATACGATGAACAATTTGGCGGTGGCAAGCACGGTGTTTTATTGCGTGCCGCAGTACGGATGGATCATGATGCTGTTGCCGCTCACGTGGGGACTTTTGCGCGTGTACTTTGGCGTGCACTGGTTCTCGGATATTATCTGCGGATTCTTGCTTGGCATCTTGAGCTTTGCGCTCGGACATGCTTTGTGGATCCCTCTCTCCGCTGCAATTGGCGCTTGATTTGTCATTCCCGCCTCCGAGCGGGACATCCTTCAAGGTGAGTGTCGCGACAGGCTGCTTGCAGACTGTCATGACCGAGCCGCTGAGGATGGGGCGAAAGCCCAATCTCCTTTACTAACCTATGACTAACGATTTTGTACAAATTTCAGACTTTTTTGCCCAGGTTGACTGGAACTCTAAAATTTATCTGCTATTGCGCCATGCCGAACGCAACCACATCACGCCGGACGATAAGGACTTTGGTGCGCATGTGGGGCTTACGGATTGTGGGCGCCGCCAGGCGGTAGCTCTTGGAAAAATGATTCCTGCGATTGGCGATGCAGTGTACTTTTCGAGCCCGGTCGGGCGTTGTATGGAAACCGCGAAGTGCATTGGCGAGGGCCGCAAGCTCGCTGGCTTTGGAGTATGCTCGGGCGCCTCGGTGAATGTCACGCCGCTGAATGAACTTGGCGATTTCTTTGTCCGAGATGTGACTGCATACGAGCAGACATTGCGAGAAGGCTTTTACGAAGGTATCTGTGAATGGCTAGACTCTGGCGAGCACGATGCGTTTTGGCCGCTTCATGAGCGTGCCGAACAGATGCGTGAGATGATGTTTGCAAAAGGCGATTCGCGTTTCAACATCTTCGTGACGCACGATGCCTGGACGGTTCCGTGTCTTTCGCATTTCTGCAATTTGAAGTTCCAGCCGAAATGCTGGATGAACTTTTTGACGGGTCTTGCTTTTGAACGCCCTGAAAAAGGCAATGTGAAAGTCACTCCCATCACTGCCATGGAAACGGGCTGGCTGCATTTTTAAGTTCTTTTCCGCTTAAAAATTATACATTAACGGTATGATGCAGTCGAATTGTTATCGCCGTATTTTTGTACTTGGTTCTGGTTTCAGCAAGTCCTTCTCGCCGCAGATGCCTACGCTCCGCGACTTGAACGAACTTATCCCTTTTGGAATCCCGGACGAGTTCCCGCATTTTCGCGATTACTGCAAGCGTTTTTTGACGCTCTGCAACGGCGATAGCGATTACCTTGGCATTGAGCCTTTGGCGACTTCCATTCTCTCGGCGCAGATTTTCCCGGGCGAGCGGGAACGCCTTTACCATGCATCGCTCCGTTTTGAACTGTTGCGTTTTATTGCAAGTGTTATCCGTCGCGATAACGATGTACTTGATGAATCTGCTGCTGCGATTCTCAAGAAATTTTTGGTGTCTTGCGAAAATGATTCGGCGTCAGGTTCCCGCGAGACGCTTTTGCTCTCGTTCAATTACGACACGCTTATTGAAACTGCAATTGCCAAGGATAAGGAACTTAGCGAACAAGTTTCTGTGGATTACGGTGTTAAAATTGACCCTGCCGACCGCTCCGCAAAACGCGGCAAGAAAACCCGGACGATTGACCTTATCAAATTGCATGGTTCGCTCAACTGGTTCCCCGTCAAGGGCGCAAGCGACGAACTCGACTTGAAAAACGTTTGCGAAGTTGAACCGCAAGACCGCAGTTTCCCCATCTACTGCGAAGACACGCCCATCTTCATTCCGATGGCGCATGCCAAGGAATCTTTCTTGCGCGGGAGTCTTTTCAACTTGCTTTGGTCCAAGGCCGATTACTACCTGAAAAATGCCGAAGAGATTTACTTTATCGGTTACGGTTTCCCGAAAACGGATCTCAACAATCTGGAATTTCTGTTGCGCCACCGCGACCGCTTCAAGAAGGTTGTTGTATTTGAACGTGAAGGCCACAATGACTTGCAACGCTTGCAAAAATTGCTAGGTGAAAGTCTCGTCGAGTCCTGCGATGCGAAGGAATTTTTGGAAAAACTGAAGTAGCTAGTAATTGTCGCTTTAACGAATTTTTAAAATTCCGGTGCTTTGAAATGCCCGTAGAGCTCGCGGCCGTCGAATACCCAGACGACTGCTTTTTTGCCTTCTAAAAAGCTCTCTTTGCCTTTGAACATTTGCGGGCCGATATTGCCGCCGCCGACTTTGCTGATGGAAAACGTCTCGACGCTTGTCGCTGCTGCGATGTATGCGCCGATTTGTGCACCGTAGGATTTGCCTTGGCCTACATTGCTGTCGCCAATGACGATGATCGGTGCTTTTTTGGAACCGCGATATTTGTAGCCATCGGTGCCCAAAACTTTTTGCTCTTTTATTTTGTATTCAATTTCTTCGCCGTGGAGCAAGTCGTAGAGATTCCCGGTGCCATCGACGATGGTATCGCGTAGTGGGTAGCGCTTACGGTTCATACCGTAGAGGAGAGGCGCGATGGAATCGGCGGCCATTTTTGCGAGTACGAGTCTCGCGGGACCTGTGCAGTGGCTTTCGTACGGTTCGAACATGGGCGTTTCAGAGCCAAGATTCTTGTGAAGTTCCTTGATCTTGTCGAGTGCGTCGATGACGGTGACGTTATGCTTGCGGAGCTTCTCGACCCACTTCTTGTACTGCGGAAGCTTGATTCCTTTTTTCGCCTTGTCGGAATACTGCTCGGGTACGACTAGGAGCTTATCTGGGACTGGTACGACAATGAGCTTGATGCCGCGTGCTTCGAGCGAGTCCTTGAAGGCAATGATTTGCGGCGTGTTGTCGTTCCAGCGCTTGGTGGCATTCAGCAGGCTTTCTTGCAAAAAGAGCCAGCCGTCCTTGCCTTCGACTGCGCATGCGACTTCTTCGTTGGTGCTGCCGCATTTCTTCATGTCGCGCACCATCTGCTTTTGGAGCTCGGATGCGGCATTCACTTGCGCAGGCCACAAAGTGCACAAAGCGAAAAGCGCCACGAGGGCGCCTTTCATTAAATCGCTGATCATCCAGAAATAACTGGATCCTGCTCCTTCGAACCTAACTCTACTAAGGCAACAAGTTGCCAAGTATCGTATATCGGCTTCGTTTTCGGAGTTTATCCCGGACTTGTTCCGGGGCTCAGGATGACACTGTATGAACATTTGATTCTTTGGCACTTCGCTCAGAATAACTTTGCTGTTACTTAATGAGGGATTCGCCGGATTCCACGCTCTGGTAGATGAGGGTGTTGATGGTCATGGGGCCTACACCGCCCGGAACCGGAGTGTATGCGGAGGCGACTTCTTCGAGACCCTTTTCGATATCTCCGACGCCACCCGGGTGGTAACCAGCGTCCACGACAACTGCACCCGGCTTGATCCAGGACTTCTTGATGAATTCCGGCTTGCCGACGGCACCCACGAGGATGTCTGCCTGCTTCACGAATTCCGGGAGGTTTTCGGTCTTGCTGTGGCAAATGGTCACGGTGCAGTTCGCGTTGAGGAGCATCATGGCCATGGGCTTGCCCAAGATGGCGCTGCGGCCAACGACCACGGCGTGCTTACCTGCGAGAGGAATGTTATAGGCCTTGAGGAGACGCATGATGCCGGCCGGCGTTGCGCAGCCGTAAGCACGCTCGCCCATGGACATGCGGCCAAAGCCGAGGCATGTCACGCCGTCTACGTCCTTGCGGGCGTCGATGGCTTCGAAAGCGGCGCGTTCGTCGATGTGGCGCGGAACCGGGTGCTGCAAGAGGATGCCATGCACGTTCGGGTTTTCGTTGAGTTCCTGAATCTTGTTGAGGAGCTCTTCGGTCGTGGTGTTCTTGTCCATCACCACGCGGATGCTTTCCATGCCGACGCGGGCACAGGCGTTGCCCTTCATCTTGACGTAAGTGGCGCTAGCCGGATCGTCGCCCACGAGGATCGTTGCAAGAATCGGAGTCTTGCCGGTCTTTTCCTTGAGCTTTGCCACGCGGGCGCTGAGTTCTTCTTCAGTAGTCTTGGCAAGGGCCTTGCCGTCTAAAATGAGTGCTGCCATAAAATCTCCGTTTTTTGCAAATTTAAAAAAAATAGGCTAACCGCCAAAGGTCTTTTTTTAAATAGTGAAAAAGTACGTCATGCGGGCGGGGCCCCAGCTCGGAGTTGCGAAGGCCGCACGGGCCCCTCCCTGCACCCTCCCCATCCTTGGCCGACGCTTTTATTCTCACAACGATAGCCTGTTATCTTTTTAGTTGATTTGCTATCGCGCGATTTGATTTGAAAAACAGCAAAGGAATATTCTTAAAAAAGCAAAGCCCGCTTGCGGCGGGCGTTTCGGAGTTAAAGTATGAACTTTAAATTACAGGTTTTCGATGATCGACGGGATGATGACGCTAACGATTGCCCAGGGGTAAGAGAGAGCTCCCCTAAGCCAGCCAGTCGAATAAACCGGTTCCGGCTTCTTAAAAAGCTGCTCATCACTATCATTACGTACAGTAGATTCCGCTACGGCTTTGATTAAGGAATCTTTAACGTTATCAATAGATTCATCGAACAGCCTCTTCTGGGCTGTTGCAGAATCGATATAACACTTAAAGCTGTTTTTCATTGTAAGTTACCTTTGCGCACAAAGATAGGAAAAATGTAAGAAGATTTAAAGGGGTAGTGTGTGTTTTTCTTTACATTTATGGCAAATTAGCGATTTTGATCACATTTACTCGTGCTTTTTTTGCATAAAAAACTATTTTAAAAAGGCTAAATTCAGGATTGGAACTGATTTTATGAAAATTTTTCGAAATTTACCGTTGATTTTTGTGGGGGGCGTCATTGCCGCATGCGGTGGTAGCAAACCCGCACCCGCTGTTGATCCGGCTCCGGCTACAGAAGCGAAGGTCGCTCCTGCGGTGCCCGACTTGACCCCCGTACCGGAACCTGCTCAGGTCGAAGAACAGAAGGTGTTTTTGGACAATGCCGTAGACCGCTACAGTTATGCGCTTGGCGTTGATTTCGGCAGGGCCGTTTCGAATATCAACGTGCCCGTAAAGCTCGATGTGCTTATAGATGCCATGCGTGATGTGATTGATTCGAGTCGCGAAATCCTCATGACGGATTCGCAGTCCGAGGCTGCCCTTCAGGACTTGCTCAACCAGATGCAGATCCAAAAGGATATCGACGAGGCTGCGGCTGCGCGCAAGGCTTTGACGGACCAGGCCGCGTTCCTAGCGAAAAACGCTCAGGATCCGAGAATCTGGGTCACGAAAAAGGGTGTGCAGTATTTGATCCTCAATGAAGGGACTGGCATTAGACCCAAGGCGACGGACAAGGTCCAGGTTCATTATGTCGGTTCATTGCTGAGCGGTGCCGAATTTGACAATAGCGTCAAGCGCGGTGCGCCGATGGAGTTTGCGATTTCGTCGGTCATCGAAGGCTGGCAGGACCTGCTTCTGGAAATGAAGGTCGGCGAGAAGGTACGGGCCTGGATTCCGAGTGCGCTTGCTTACGGCGAGGCCGGAGCTCCGCCGTCCATTCCGCCGAACTCCCTCCTGGTGTTCGAGGTGGAACTGCTGCAGGTTTTCCCATCGAAGTGAGTTAGGCGATGCGCGGGATGCATCCGCGAAAATGCCGAATTTTTGTTCAAATGGCGAAGGGCTTTCTGTCCTTCGCTTTTTCTGTTGCTACTTTTTAGCACATGAATAACGCAGCGTCCGATTTTTATTCTCAGCACTTTGAAGTTGCCGGATTCATCCGGGAAGTGTTTGGCTACATGGATAGGTTCAAGGACCAACTTTTCGTCCTGAAAATTGACGATAGCCTGATGGACCATCCGATGTTCCCCGTGCTGATGCGCGATATCGCCCTTTTGCATAAGGCGGGTATCCGAATCATTATCGTGCCGGGCACGCGAAATAGCATCGACGCTCAGCTCAAGGCCTGGGACCTTGAGACGGAATTTCATAACGGCGTAAGGCTCACGAACGAAGAAGCGCTCCCGCTTGTGGAACAGGCTTCCTTGGGTGTGGCGCAGCGCATCATGAGCCACCTCACGGCAAGCGGCCTCAGTGGCATTCAGGGCAACTGGATTTTGGCCCGCAGCATGGGTGTGATTAACGGTGTCGACTACATGCGTACCGGCCGCATCGAGCGTATCCAGCGCGACTTGCTCGAACAGCTCATGAACGAGAAGTTCGTGCCGATCATCCCGCCGATTGGCTGGAACAAGATTGGACACGCCTACAATATTTCGAGTACGGAACTTGCTACCGAACTTTGCAAGTACCTTAAAGTCGGGAAGCTGTTCTTTATCGGAAGTGAAAGCGGCATCAAGCTCGAAGGTCTTGTAACGGGCAAGAATACGAAGCACCTGGAACCGACGGACAACGGGCTCATTTCGGCAATGGACGTGGACCAGGCGAAGGAACTTTTGGAACTCAACTCCGATGTGCTTGACTTTGCGCAGATGGATTACCTGATGAATGCCATCCATGCATGCGAAGCGGGTGCGAACCGTGTTCACCTGTTGAGCGGTGAATTCCAGGGCAGCGTGCTGCAGGAAGTGTTCTCGGCCCGTGGTGATGGTACCATGGTGTACGCAAACCAGTACTCCAGTATCCGTCCGGCGACCATCGAAGACATCCCGGATATCTTGCGCATCATGCAGGACTATATCGCGAAGGGTTACCTTGTGCCGCGTACGCAGGAATCTATTTCCGAAAAATTGGACGACTACGTTGTCTATAGCATTGACAATAGCGTTCACGGTTGCGGTGCGCTCCATGCGTTTGAAAATGGAATGGCCGAAGTTGCAGGCATTGCTGTCGGTGCGAACTACCGTAAGTCGGGCATTGGCGATGCGATTGTGCGCCACCTGATTTCGCTTGGCCGCATGAAGGGCTACAAGAAGTTGTTCTTGCTTACGACCCAGGCTCTCGATTGGTTCTACCAGCTCGGATTTGAAGATGGTACGGTTGACGAGTTGCCGCCTTCCAAGCGTGACCACTACAACAAAAAGCGCAAGTCCAGAATCTTGATGCTCCCGCTGGATAAATAATTCGTGTGCATCTCGCTTCATGCATTTCATCCGGCCTTTAGGCCGGATTTTCTTTTTTATATACTCTGTTCTAAATATAGTTTGTATATTTATAAAAAATAGGGAGAAAAGAAATGAGACTGGAAAAAGCAGCTATTTTGTTGCTGTCGGCTTTAATGGGCTTTGTGGCCTGTTCCGATAGCGTTAGCGAAGACGTGCTATCTCGCGTCGATGAAAATGGCGTCCAGTATTCTCCTACAGAAATGAACGGGCAAGTGTATTTCCTGAAAACCATGATCCCTGAAAGCATGAGGGTGATAAACGTCGATGAAAAATTGAATCCTTTGGATTCTGTAGATGCGGAATTAACTCTAAGTACGTACTCGGGGAGTTATTCTTTTTGGGTGCCACGGCACGATTACCAGCAACCGTATGCAAAAATCGTAACGGTATTTCCGTTGGACTCAAAGTCGAAAATGGAGTTCCCGCAATATGTTCGCTTGCAGGAGTACAATGACCACAAGGAACTTTCTTTTGCGAATTCTATGATAACGGGCCGTGTTGAAACCTTGGTGCGTGAAAAGGGACTCGATTTTGAGCAGGCGTGGTCTCAGGCGGTGAGTGAACTGAAAAAGTCGCTTAATTATTCGCTGGATGATGTTTTTTCAACGTCGGCGGAAGCTCGTGACATGGGATACAATAGGTCCCAGCTGGGTGGTATGTCGCTGTATATTTATTGCCATCATGAAATTTCGGACAAAGAGTTCTATAGTACGTACCAGGACTTTTATAAATCGTTTGCCAAGAATGGCTATGTCGATGAATCGTTGATTGTAGATGCCGCTGATGTGTGGCTTTCGACTTTTGTTTCTTCTGATATGGATGGGAGAACGTTTTTTAAGAGTAACACAAGAGATAGTGATGTGGGTGTGAAGTACCTAAGTCCTGAATTTCTGGAACATGCTTATGGAGTGAATCTCTCAATCACTTTGGATGACTGGAATCGAAGAACCGATAAGTTTGTTACCATTGAAAATAAAAACAGCATGTATGATGGCCGTACGCTTATTTATGATGCTGCAATGGGTGGCTGGCGCCTACAATCGCTTTTGGAAGATTCCATTGGCGTATGCATGAGTAACAAGGATTCGGTTGCCCAAAATGGTGATGCTTATTATCGCTGCTTGAAGAACTCAGCCACATGGGAAAAGTTGACGGTTCGTGATACGCTCTTGGATGCGGTTTATGGAAAATGTGGCGGCTATTATATCAAGCACGGATTTATGGCTTATCTGTGGGATTCCCTGTTTGTTTGCGAATGCATGAATTCAGAGAGTTGCGCTTGGTCGGATAAGTATTTTGGCCAGTCTTTTGACGAGGGGGATTCTTTATATGCCAATTACATTAACGCCAAGGCGACGCAACAGTTTGGCCAGTGTACAAAAACCACAGTAAGCAAGAGAAAAATGGATGACCTGTTTGTGTACTGTTCTTGGGATCGCTGGCGCTTGATGGATTCTTTGGATTATTATCTGGGCAATTGCAGTGACTCTAACTATACGGGTGAACATTCAGGGAAGTATTACGCCTGCAAAAATTTTGGCGAATACGATGCGTATAACAATAAATGGGCCGAAATCCCCGCGCCGGCGTATTATGGTGACAAGTGCTTTATAAAGCAGGCCGAAGATAAAATGACCTTGGAATGTAAAGGTGATTATTTCATTTGTGATGTCGACAACGGCTATTATAAATGGCGTAAAATAAGTAAAGAAGAAATTGACGAGTCTGTAGAAGTGGGCGTCTGTTCTATAACAAGAGGAGATTAGGAGGGCGTATGAATTTCAAGAAGTTTGCTTTAACGCTGCCTGTGCTGCTTTGCTTTGCAGCATGTTCAAGTGTGAATGATGGAGATGATGACGAAGTCCTTTACCGCTACGATGACGATGGCTCGCGGTATTCTCCAGCGACATTGGGTGGTTCCATAGAATATTTGCCGACAATGAAATCTGAAAAACTTCGGGTTGTAAAGGTCGATAGTAAACTGAACCCGAAAGATTCCTTTGAAATTGCGGCGGATTCTGTTTATTCGTATAGCTATACTTCGAGAGATTACATATCGTATTATAATGATTTTTATGTAGGCTCTAACGATTACGAAGTTCCATACGTCAAGCTGGTTCTAGTCTTCCCGCTAAATAAAAAATCGAAGATGGAATTTTCGCAGTATGTACGCATATCGAACCGCAATTCCAATATAAGATTGAATTTGTATGGCGCTTTGGCGGCGGGGCGCATTGAAACCTTAATGCGTGAAAAGAACTATAGTTTTAACGATGCGGAAACGACGGCGTACGAAGAATTGAAAAAATCTTTGCGCCAGTCTTTTGACATGACTAATCGCTTTAACGCAAATACCATTAAGTACGGGATAGAAAGTTATAACGACGTATGGCCGTATTTGATTTTGAAGCACGAAATTTCGGATAGCGTTTTCTATAGGGACTTTAAGGAATACAGGGATGTCTTTGCCCGAAATGGAAAAGTCGATGCTTCTATAGAAGTGCGTGCTGCTGACGCTTTCTTCTCTACATTTGAGGTGCCATCGGATAGCGAATACGTTTATTTGTTCAAGAGTATTTCTCGCGATACCGCTGCCGGGCTGTATGCGATGAATTTGAACTTCTTTAAAGAGGTCTATGATCTTGATACTTATGGATTAGATTACGAAGTCATGAAAAAGGACAGCACGACAGATTATTCTGTGGTGATTAATGACCGATCCAGCGAATATTACGGAAGAAGCTTTGCTTATGAATATGTTCGTGGAGCCTCTGTTTATACGGGATGGCGCGTACAGTCGAAGGAAGAAGATTCTCTTGGACTATGTCGCTACCATTCTCAAAAATATACTGAACATGGTAAAGCAAGCTATTTGTGCAGGGAGAATACACGCAAGTGGGAAAAGCTGACTGAACGAGATTCCATTCTGAAGTATAAGCTAGGCGAATGTAGTTCATATTCGTTTGCTTATGTTTTAAGTTATAAGGACACGTTGCTTGTTTGCCACCACAAGGATTACAATTATTTCTGGGAAAAAGTCGAAAAGGTTAAGAAAGATAGTCTTGAAGATTTTGAGGCGGTCAGCATCGAAGGGGCGGAGCGTTTCGGAATCTGTGATGTTAACATCGGCGAAAAGAAGAAATTGGATAGCCTATATGTTCAGTGCTACGCGAAGAGATGGATGGTAATAGATTCTCTTTCGTACTACATCGGAAGTTGCACGTACAATAACCGTAACGCGATTGAAAAATTACCTAGTGGCGAATACTATAAGTGTACCAGCGACGGGTGGGCTCCGATTTCTGTTCCGTCGGGCCATGGCGACGATTGCTGGAACTGGAATGCTTCGGTCTATAAAAAGTATGACGGCAAGTATTACTATTGCGATGGGCAGGCCTGGAAAGAATCTCCTGAGGAATCGGTTTATGCTCCGGTTTTAAATGGCGATCCGTGTGATGAAAGCCATGAATCAGACGTGAAAACGTATGGCGATGAATCTTTTGTATGTCGCAAGGTTGCTAGTGATTACTACGTCTGGCTGTTGAACAAGGAATCGAAGGAAAAGTAAAATGAATTGTCAAAAAAATGCTGCAGCGTTACTTTTGGCCATGTTCGGCTTGATGGCTTGTTCTAGTACGGATAGTGACGAGGAATTCCTTTATCGAACCGATGAATATGGGAATCGGTATTCTCCTGCGCTCTTGTCCGGGGTGGTGGAATACATGCCTACCATGAAGCCCGAATCCGTTCGAATTGTCGTTGCCGATGCATCGCTGAACCCGAAGGATTCTTTTGAAGTCTCGCCGGAATCAAGGGAACGTGGCTCGTTTGCTTTTTCTATTCCTGAACAGGATTATGAATACCCGTATTTGAAGTTTGTACTTGTTTTCCCGTCTGAGAAAAAATCTAAAATGGAATTTTCTCAGTATGCCCGTTTGCGTTCCCAGGATTATAATGTGAATTTGCAATTCTATGGCGCGTTGATTTCTGGACGTATTGAAACACTGGTGCAAAAGGAAAAATACAACTTTGACGAAGCCGAAACGAAGGCTTATGAGGAACTGGAAAAAGAATTGGGTGTGCGCTTAGACGGCCCGAAATACAATCCTTTCTCGGATCGGAATTATTGGGGAGATCCGGGACTTTATGACATGTTGCCGTATGTAGTCTGTCGTCATGAAATTTCGGATAGTGCTTTCTACAGTGATTATAAGGAATTCCGGGAATCCTTTGCTAAAAAAGGTACAATCAGTGAATATATAAAAGCGCGTGCCGCTGATGCTTGGCTCTCGACGTTTAAATTGCAGTCTGATTCTACGCAGCTTTATCCTTTTGAAAGTAAAACTCGTGATACGTCAAGTTGCTTGCGCTTTATCGATACCACATTTTTTGAGTGGGCGTACGGGCTTGATGCATCGTGGGCAAATCGCGATTCTGTGCAAATAAAAAATAAATCGAGCGAGTATGATGGAAGGGTGCTTGTTTATGAAAAAGCAAACATTACCGGTACTCGTGAAGGCTGGCGATTGCGTACATTGCTTGAAGATACGATTGGAACTTGTTCGTATTCTAGATTCGAGCTGATGGAGTGGAATGCAAGCGCCTACTATTGCGGTATTGCAAAGCTTGGCTGGGAAAAGTTGGATGATATTGATACCATCATGAATCTTAAATATTACCTCACATGTCGAAGGAATAGGGATAGTTATGGCTTTGTGGGTTCTTTTAACGATTCGCTTTATGTCTGTTCTTGTAAAAGCGATGAGGCTTGTGGCTGGTCCAAGGTAAAGGAAGACTATGAAGCGACTGAAATAGATTCGCTGTCGGTAAATGTAATGGCGTCGATTCGCTTTGGGGTATGCCGTGATCATTACAATGAAAAGCAGATGCTGGATAGCATTATGCTGAGATGCGATGGAAACAAGTGGCGTATGGTGGATTCGCTCTCGTATTACATGGGAATTTGCGACAACAATTCCAATATAACGGATTATGCTAAAATGCCCAACGGCGATTATTACAAGTGCAGGACTTTTGGTGGAAAAGAATGGGAACGCTGTACACCTCTTGAGGCAAATGGTGTTCCGTGCAATAGCGACAATCGAAATACTTACAAGGAATATGAAGGCCGTAATTACTATTGCAGTAATGAAAAATGGACTGAAGTTACAGAGGAATAGATATGAATACAATTGAAGCTATCAAGACGCGTCGCAGCACGCGCAAGTTCAAGGCTCAGCCTGTTGAAATCGAAAAGTTGAAGGCCATTGCCGAAGCGGGGCAGTTTGGCCCCACGGGCGGTAATGCGCAGGGGAATCACTTTTTCGTGATTTCGGATGCGTCGGTCATCGCAAAGCTCAAGGAACTTGTGCAGTCTGCATTTGCAGCGATGGAACTCCGCGAAGACCTTTACAAGAGCCTCAAGAATTCCATCACGCTTTCGCGCAAGGGCAATTATTCTTTCTGCTATACGGCGCCTGTGCTTATCGTGGTTGCGAACAAGAAGGAATACGGCAATAACATGGCCGATGTCGCCTGCGCTGTCGAAAACATGATGCTTGCCGCCAATGAGCTCGACCTTGGCAGTTGCTATATCAATCAGCTCAAGTGGCTGAACGAAGACCCGACGCTTCTCGCGTACTTGCGTGGCCTTGGCCTTAAGGAAGATGAACGCGTTTACGCCTCTGTTGCGATTGGCTATGCCGATACGGAATCGGGACTCCCGAACCGCGCGGAAACACCCCGCACAGGCAACGAAGTCGTGTTTGTGTAAAATAAAATGTTTTGATGTATAACTCTTAATAAGGGAGGTGTCAGATGATTGCTATTTGTAGAGTGCCCGCTTTTGCCGTTGTATTGCTTGTGACGGCCATTTCGGCAAATGCCTATACCATCAAGTACAACTTGAATGGGGGAACAAATCATCCGGACAACCCGACGAGTTATGCATCGGGTTGGGAATCCAAGCTGGAATTGAAGGACCCTTCCCGCGAGGGCTATGAATTTTTAGGGTGGTATGTTGTTCCTAAATCGGATACGCTCTCTACTTTCATAGATTTTGCGAGGATCCAAGGGAATTGGACGTCTACGGTTGCTTATGGTCTCGGCAGTTTCACTGTAGAGGCGAGATGGGGGCTTGTTCCTGTAACCCCGAAACAAGATGAACGCGGCTGCTACCTTATCCATACCGCCGAAGAACTTTACGGCATTGCTTCTGTTTCCAAGCAGATTGGTGATTATTCTAGAGAACACCGTTATTATTTTGATGGTTGTATTTCGCTCCAGAATGATATTGTCGTAAATAAAAAGGTTCTGGACGAAAATGGAAATCTATCGTTAGAGGGTTATGTATCGTGGATTCCGATTGGATTCTATGGTGTATTTGAAGGTAACGGGTTCAAGATATCTGGGCTAGTTGGTGAAAACGGTTTGTTTGAATTTGTTGGCAATCGTTATTCTTGGATTCACGACATTAGTTATGTAAGGAATTTGGGCATAGAGGATTCTTACTTTACGGGCGATTTGGTGGGTGGCATTGCGGGCCGTATTGTAGGTCCGATGCAGCTGAAGAATGTTTATTCGAATGCGACGGTCCGTTCTGCAGATATGGCCGGTGGTTTGATTGGTGAAGTCAATATTTTGGGCGATGAGTGCCCGACGGCGATGATTTCCCGTGCTTCTGCATTGACGGCAAAAAATATTGATTCATCAAATGTTGTCTTTGTTGAAAATGCATACAGCACGGGGCTTGTTGAAGGTGCGCGTGCTGGTGGAATCATTTCGGAAATGGATGCCGCCATCTTGAAAAATGTCTATTTCGCAGGTGAACTGAAAAGCAAGTATCCGGATTGCATTGTGCAGAAAGAGGGCTTTGCCTGCAACGGAAGCAAACGCGTTTTTGAAGTGGAGAACGCTTTGTGCCTAGATTCCAAGGATACGACGGTCTCGAAGGCGGTATCGCTTAGCAAGGCGCAGTTTGCAGATGGAACGGCTTTGGAAAAACTTTCGGCAGGCGAAAATGGTTCTAGCTGGATTCAAGAAGTGGGCTCCGATGAGTTCCCTCGCCTTTATAACGTTCAATACGGAATACACTATGTGCTGAATGGCGGCGAGAATAGTGAGTTGAATCCGCATAGCTATACGAAAAATGACAAGGCGTTCGCATTACAAGACGCTGTGCGGGATGGCGATGAATTCGAAGGCTGGTTTACAGATGAACGCTTTACGCGAAAGGTCGATTCCATAAATACTGGCCTTTATGGCGACTGGACGCTTTACGCCAAGTGGAAAAGTTACTTTACCATCAATATCGACTTGAATGGCGGCAATCGCTATAAAGGGAATCTCGAATACGAAAATCTGATGTTCCCTTGGTCTGCGGATTCTTCGACATTTGTATTTGAGAGAGCTTCGCGCGACGGGTATGAATTTGAGGGCTGGTATACGGATACCCTCTTTACGAATAAGATTACGGAAGTTCCTGCCGGGAATACAGAAGATGTTACGGTGCATGCCAAGTGGAAAATGCTGGAATACACGATAACGTACCATTTGAACGGGGGTGTCAATGATCCAGAAAATCCAACTCGGTTTACGGTTCTTGATACTGGCTTTGTCTTTAAGGAACCGACACGAGAGGGTGCAAAATTCTTGTATTGGGGTAACAGTCCACTCGGGTATTCTGTGAATCAAAAAATAGATAAAGCAAAAAATTATACTTTGTACGCAGAATGGATTCCGGTCCCGCAACAACCGAAAAAGAATTCGAAGGGGTGCTATCTTATTACGACTAAGGAAGAACTGTATTGGCTTGCTGAACTCGTCAATGGAGGAATAGAGGGGATGAGTGGTTATGAAACATGCGCCTCCCTCCAGAACGATATTGTCGTTAATGAAAATGTGCCGAAGAAATCTGTAGATGAACTTGACAGTATGGTTTACTTTAACTGGAAACCATTTGGGATTTTTGAAGGAACGTTTGCAGGGAACGGTCATTCTATTTCGGGTTTATTGGTGGATGATTATTGTGGCAATGAAGAATATTATGGAGGATTATTTGATGAAGTGTGGGGCGAAAATACAGTAACGGGTGTTACGGTTAAGAATACGTATACTATGCGTTATGGCTATATAGACAGCCTCCGGATTACAGGGGATCGCATGGCTCTTCCGAGTGTCGCTGTAAAGAGTGGCTGGCAAATGGATGTTCACGGGAAACGCTTGGCGTTCTCCGGGCTTGTTGCAGGTCGCCCGCTCCTTGTGATGGATGTGCAGGGCCGTATTTTGCAACGCTTGACGACTGAGCCTTCGATGGCTGTGGAATTGCCGAAACTGGGTCGCTTCTTCATCCGCTACGGGAACGAGACCAGGGCTGTTACGATTCGCTGATTTTTGCTATCTTTTAACCCATGATGGATTTTAAGAAAATGGAAGACGGCTTCCGGATGATTCTGGAAGGCATGGGCGAAGACCCGAACCGTGAAGGCCTTATCGATACGCCGAAGCGTGTTGCTAAGATGTACGCTGAGCTCATGACTAGCCTTACGGGCGAAATGAAGGCCGAAGACATCCTCAAGACGCGTTTCCACGAAAAGTACGATGAGATGATCATCGTGCCGGATATCGAGTTCGCGAGCATGTGCGAACACCATTTTCTGCCGTTTACGGGCAAGGCTCATGTGGCCTACATCCCGGGTGATTGCGTGGTCGGTCTTTCGAAAATCCCGCGTGTGGTGGAATTTTACGCCCGCTTCCCGCAGATTCAGGAACGCATGACGCGCCAGATCGCGGAACTCATCCAGAAGGTGCTCCAGCCGAAGGGCGTTGCCGTGGTTCTCGAAGCCTCGCACATGTGCATGACGATGCGCGGTGTGAAAAAGCCGGGCGCCATGATGGTCACGACGCAGCTCCTCGGGCGCTTCAAGACGGACGAAAAGACCCGCGCCGAATTCATGTCCCGCATCTACGCCCCGCGTTAATCTCCTTTTCACCTTTGGACTTTTTGTCAACGAAACGTGCCCTGTGATTTTGATCACGGGGCTTTTTTGGGGGTATTTTATTGAAGGATGGGATTAAGGTCTTGGTAAAAAAGGAGTGCCTAAAATGAAATCAAAGATTTTTAAGGGTGTGATTTTGGCAAGTGCCATTGCCTTTATCAACTGCGGGGATGATTCTGCAACTTCTCCGTTATCGTCTACTGGCGATATTTCTTCATCTAGCATAGAAGCCACGGCTGAAAGTTCCAGCTCTGAAGTGGCGCCTGTCGAAAGCTCTTCTAGCGAGATTGCACCGACCTCTAGCTCCGAAATTGCGCCTGCATCGAGTTCCGACGAAGCTCCGGCTAGTTCGACAGATGCTCCGAGCAGCTCCTCTGATGTGCAGTCTAGCTCAAGCGACGTGGCCTCAAGTTCTTCCGTGGCGCAGTCGAGTTCCAGTTCCGAGAAATCTCCGGAATCTAGCTCTGCAAAGGTGGAATCCAGCTCCAGTGCCGAAGCCCCGAAGGGCATCTTCCTCGCGAGCGGCAAGGAAGAAGAAAAGGATCAGCTGAAGGTCGTTTACAAGACAAATACGGGTTGGGATAATAAGGGTATTTTAGCTTATCCGGAACAGCTTTCCAGCGATCAGAAGCACGGCGTTGTCGTGTGGGGGCCGGGCGGCGGCACGGAACCGGGCGCTTACGAAGGCATGATCCGCAGGCTCGCTTCGCACGGTTTTGTCGTGATTGCTTTGAGCGTTTCGCCGGGCGATGCAACGCAGGCTTCCAAGGCGATTGACTGGCTCGAAAACAAGAATAAGGATTCCAACGACCCGTTCTACCAGAAGCTTGAATTGACGAAGGTCGGTTGCTCTGGGCATTCGATGGGCGGCTTGGAATCGGAGCAGGCAGCCATCAAGGACAAGCGCGTGTTTACCGCATTCCTCAACAATAGCGGTGACAAGAATGGCGGCGTCATCAAGAATTTCCCGAAAGAAAAGACGGCTGCAGTGCTTTACGGCGAAGTCGGCATGGAAAAGCCGAACGCCATCAAGGATTACGAAACGGCAACGGATATCAAGTCTTGCCTGATCGAAATGACGGGCGGTCCGAAGAACAATTCCGAAGGCGGTTACGGTCATGGTTCCGGTTCATGGGACGGCATGGCGGCAACGATTGCCTGGATGCGCTGGCAGCTCGGTGGCGAAAACGAACGTCAGGCCGATTTTGTGGGTACGACCGGCAAGTATATCGATGGAAATATCATCGGTAAACAGGGCAAATGGAAAACTCAATGTAAGAATTTCTAATCATTTCCACACTCCAACAACCAAGCGTCTCGGTCATTTCGATCGAGACGTTTTTTACAGTGTCATGCCCGCGGGCTTCTCGGTTATCTATTGTATCGGCAAGCGCGAACTTTGCTGTCATGCCCGTCCCGGATCAAGTCCGGGATAAACTGGCGGGCATCTCCTTACACGTCTTGAATTACGACTGCGTTTTCTTATAGATCAAAATTTACCTTTGGATTTTTTATCCACGGGACTTTGTTCGAAACGTGAAATTTCGATGAAATTATAAGGTACTTTCTATACGGGTTATGGGAAAAATAGGAGAACAATATGAAATCTAAACTCTTAAAAACTGTGGTGTTGGCCAGTTCATTGGTCTTCCTGAATTGCGGTGACGATGCTGTCACATCTGCAATGGGTGACTACTCTAACACAATCTCGTCTAGCTCTGCTGAAGAAGTTCAGCCGGGCACGAGCTCTGATTCTCAGGGTACTGCTGGCACAGAAATTTCTAGCTCTAGTGCTGTTCAGCAGAATAACGATGCAATTCTGCCAGGTTCCAGCGCTTCTGTTGAAGCTGGCTCCAGTGCAACTGTTCCGGGTTCTAGTGCGGATGTTGGGCCGCAGGCAGGATCCAGCAGCGCAGCTGCTCCGGGCGCAGAATCTTCTGCTGATGTTGCTGCAAGCTCCAGTTCTGATGACAAGTGCTTGGCTTCTAGCTTGCCGAACGCCTGCGGTGACGCTCCGGCATCGAGCTCTGCTACCGCTCCGGCCGTAAGTTCTAGTTCTGAAAAGGCTCCCGCTGTAAGCTCCTCTAGCTCCGAAAAGAAGGTCGAATCTAGCTCGAGCGAAGCTGCAAAGCCAAAGGGTATTTTCCTTGCCGAAGGCAAGGAAGAAGAAAAGGACCTGATGAGGGTTGTCTACAAGACGAATACTGGTTGGGATGGCGCTGGCATTCTTGCCTATCCGGAACAGCTTTCCAAGGACCAGAAGCATGGTATTGTCGTATGGGGACCAGGTGGCGGTACTGCACCGAGTGCATACGAGGGCATGATTCGCAGGCTTGCGTCGCATGGCTTTGTGGTGATTGCGCTTAAGGAATCTCCGGGTAATGCATCCCAGGCGATCAATGCTCTTGACTGGATGGATCGGCAGAACAAGGACCGCAATAGCCCGCTTTACGACAAGCTTGACATGAATGTTGTCGGTTGCTCCGGGCACTCCATGGGCGGTCTCGAATCCGAACAGGCCGTTATCAAGGATAAGCGTGTGCTCACGGCGTTCCTCAACAACAGCGGTGACTGGGGTGGTGCCGGTGCAAAGAATGTTGCAACGGATCGATCGATTGCGATCCTGTTCGGTGAAGTCGGCATGGAAAAGGATAATGCCAAGAATGACTACAACAATCGCGATGTCAAGGCTCCCGCCTGCCTGATTGAAATGACGGGTGGCCCGCGTAACGGCGAAGGTGGTTATGGTCATGGTTCCGGCTCTTGGGACGGCATGGCGGCAACCGTTGCTTGGATGCGCTGGCACCTCGGTGGTGAAGACTTCCGCAAGGCGGATTTCGTAGGCAATAGTGGCAAGTATATTGATGGCAACATCATCGGTAAGCAGGGAAAATGGAAGACCCAGTGCAAGAACTTCTAATCTCTTAAACACTCCAAACACCAAGCGCCTCGATCTTCATGGTCGAGGTGTTTGTTTTATGCTTGTCATGCCTGCGGATATTCTTGTCATGCCCGCAAATATTATTGTCATGCCCGCCTCCGAGCGGGCATCTCCATATACAATTTTTTATAATTATTCACGAGAACAGTTTGCGGGCATTCACTTAACCCCTGTCCACTAAACACTGTTTGCTGTATTATGAATGCTGCTATCCTTACTAATGAGTTTCCGCCAGAAATCTATGGCGGTGCAGGTATCCACGTCAAGTTCTTGAGCCAAGAACTTTCCAAGCTCTGCCACATCGAAGCACGCTGCTTTGGTGCGCAGAATGACGATGCAGACAATATCCGAGCCATTGGTTTTAGCCAGAAGCTAGAACATAATCCGGCTGATGAACGTTTCAAGAAAATCTTGAAGCCGCTTGATATTAATTTGCAGTGGATGTCCTCGCTTAAGGATATCGATGTGATTCATTGCCATACATGGTATAGCCATTTCGGTGGCGTGGTCGCAAGTCGCCTTTTGCAGTGCCCGCTTATTTTGACAACGCACTCGCTTGAACCGCACCGTCCGTGGAAAGCGGAACAGCTCGGTGACGGCGGCTATAACATGAGCTGCTGGATTGAGCGCACTGCTTACGAAGCCGCAGACGGCGTGATTGCAGTGAGCGAGGGCATGAAGCGCGATGTGATGAAACTTTACGGCGTGCCGGAAGATCGTGTGAAGGTTATCTACAATGGTATTGATCCGGACTTTTACAAGCCGACATTCGACGAAGAAATCTTGAAGAAGTGGGGCGTGGATCCGAAGCGACCGTTCGTGCTTTTTGTTGGCCGTATCACGCGTCAGAAGGGCATCAGTCAGCTCATTCAGGCTATCCCGCAAATCGATAAGAATGCTCAGGTGGTGCTTTGCGCCGGTGCGCCGGATACGCAGGAACTTGCCGACGAATGCAAGCGTTTGATTGAAGAAGTCCAGAAAACACGCGATGGAGTCGTGTGGATTCAGGACGCTGTGCCGCATACGGAACTTCGCGTGCTCTATAGCCATGCAACTGTGTTTGCAACGCCGTCCCTTTACGAACCGTTCGGCATCATCAATCTCGAAGCCATGAGCTGCGGAACGCCTGTTGTGGGCAGCGCTGTTGGTGGCATTCCGGAAATCATCGTCGATGGCGAAACGGGTTACCTCGTGCCGCTCAAGCCGGTGTCCGAAACGATCTTTGAACCTGCTGATCCGAAGGCTTTCCAGACGGACTTTGCGAACAAGCTCAACAAGATTCTCGAGAATCCGGAACTTGCTAAGAAGATGGGCGAAGTCAGCCGCAAGCGCGCCATTGACGTGTTCAGCTGGAAGACGATTGCCAAGCAGACATTCGACTTCTATCAGGAATGCATTGAACGCTACAAGCGCGAAGGCAAACGCGTTTAATGTTGTCATGCCGGATTTATTCCGGCATCGCCAGTAAAGCGAAAAAAGGTGGCCCACAAGCCACCTTTTTTTTGCGTTATTCTAATTATTTCTATTACGCCGTCTTGTTTTTTGAGGAGCTATTCATTATATTCGTGGTGTGTTATTTGAAATAAGGTATATGGGAATGAAAACAAAGATTTTGTGCGCTTTAATCGCCGTGGCAACTAGCTTTGGCTTGTTTATGGGCTGCTCCGATAGTGACGGTAACAATGTTACCGGTTCTGATGATTCTTTGGTGACTGTACCCCCGAATACATCGTCGATAAAGGGGGAGTCATTTGATTTCAAGTATACTTCATCTTGCGGAGAGAATCCTGTTAAACTGAATCTCGCAAAATGGTCTGATGGTTCAGGCGAAGAATTTATTGATTTTTATATAAATGACGATGGAACCGCTACTACGAATATCAGGAAGGGTGTCTCGTGTGATGGAGGCTTTGTTTCGATGCTCTATGAAACAAGGAATGATACCTTGTTTGCTGAGCAAAATTATGTTCGTTTAATCAAAGAATATGATCCAATTACGAACGATTCTATTGTAGTGGGGACTGATGAGTTTATGTCTCATTGTTCTTGCCTTGTTGACCTCGAATTGCATATCCCGGCAGAATTTATTGGTACAAAGTATGTCGATTTTGAAGGCGATTGCCGCGAGATTGTTTACAAGAAGAAAAAGTAATTTGAATAATGTTTATGAAAAAAGGTGGCCTGCAAGCCACCTTTTTTTGCTGTTGAGATTTTCGAGAATTTAACTGGATCCTTCGCGGTTAATACCGCTCAGGATGACGAGTGTGCAGGCTCCGCTTCTAGTAACTAGTTACAATCTTCTCCACGATTGCGCTTGTGGTGAGGAGTTCCGGGAGTACGATTTGCTTGCTTGCATCGCCGGCGGGGTAGATCGCGTAGGCGGGCACTCCGGACTTGCCCATGCTGCGCAGGAGTGCGGTGACTTCGGGCGTTTCGCGGGTCCAGTCGGCCTTGACGCGGGCAACGTTCAAGCTGTCCATCGCGCGCTTGAAATCATCGCGGTTGAGGACGGCTGCTTCGTTTGCCTTGCAGGTGAGGCACCAGTCGGCGGTCGCGTCAATGAATACGGTACGGCCAGACTTTGCAAATTCTTCGATGAGTTCCGGCGTGTAGCGGTACCAGCCATCTTCGGTGACGAGCTGTACTGACCTTGCCTTGAAAATCGCATCGACTTCGGCTTCGAACTTTGGTGATGCAAATGCAAACCAGATGATGGCAAGGATTACAACGGCGCCTCCAACGGAGAGCACTTCGCGAAAAAACGCGACGCCCGGCGGGGCGATGTTCCCGATTGCAAAGCTCATGGCGATGCTCAAGAGCGAAATGGCGGCGAAGATGCCGACGCCGACGTTTCCGGCCTGTTCATGCACGACCCACAGGAGCCATACGACGGTACCGAGCAAAAGAACGCCCATGATTTTCTGGAGCGTGACCATCCAAGCGCCCGGCTTTGGGAAAACTTTCAGGATTTTCGGGAATGTACTCACGAGCATGTAGGGGAGCGCAAGCCCGACGCCTGCTGCTGTGAAAAACAAGAACAGCACAGGGGTCGATGCGGTAAAAGCAAAACCCATCGCCGTGCCGAGAAACGGTGCGGAGCACGGTGTGCTCAAAAGCACGAGGAGTGAGCCTGTGAAAAACGCACCCCAAAAGCCCTGCTTGCGCCCGGCTTTGTCCATCTTGGTCGTGGCACTTCCAGGAAGCCAGATTTCAAAGACTCCAAAAAAGCTCATGGCAAAAGCGCTCAGAATCACGACCATGAACGCGATGAATCCAGCGCTCTGGAATTGCATGCCCCAGCCTGCATTCCCGCCGCCGGCTTTGACGGCGGCAACAATCCCGGCGAGCGCCCAGAAGCTCGCGAGAATCCCGAGCGTTGTCGAAGTCCCGAGTACGAGCAGTCGCTTGCGGCTTTCGCCAGCCTGCTTGATCAAGCTGAAAAGCTTTAGCGAAAGCACCGGCAGCACGCACGGCATCAAGTTCAGAATTAAGCCTCCGAACAGAGCCGACAAAAGCAATATGAATGTCCCGGCAGCGCCTTCTGTCGCATTCCCTGCGGCGCTCGGCGCATTGATGACATTCCCGGTTGCGTTTCCGTTGGCGTCTGTGCTAGTGGCGCTCCCGTGCATATTCCCAGCGTCATCTCGCGAAGCTCGTTTCTTGTTAAACCCCACTGGTCCCACTCCAAATGTCACTTGCGATGGTGCAAGGCAAATGGAATTGTCGCAGGCCTGGTAATGGAATATCGCCTGTGTCGTGAGGCTGTCGTAATCGGCGTCAACATTTTCTATAGGGAGCGTAATCTGGAAATGTCCCTTGAATACAAGGTTCTCAAGGTCCAAAGCCTCGCTATATTCCTTGATGGGTTCTGGCCACTTGGGTTCTCCGAAGTGAATCCCCTGGGCTGCAATTTCGATAGACGACGGCTTCAAAAATTCATCGGCTGCGACATTTGCATTCACGTGCCAGTTGTCGGGAATGGTGATGTCAACGGTAACGCTTGAACCTTTTGTGAGTGCCCCGAGGGAATAGTGCATGCTTGCTTCCGGAGGGGGCATGTTGTTCATGTTGAATTCTTGCGCAAGGACCGACGCTGCAAACAATAGAATGCAAAATGAAGCCTTTTGCAAACGGTTGTTTGCAAAATTTCCAAATTCGATAAATTTGTTAAAAATTTTCATAAATTAATCTCGCAAAAAGAAGTAGAAAATATCGGAAATAAAACATTTATGTCATATACGGGATTCCTTTGTAACCGTCCCCCGAATTGGGTAGGGTCTGTCTGGGAAAAATATTCCTACAGAATATACAAATTGTGCCTGCAAAAGTGTGGGACTAAAGAAGATGCAGACGACTTGTTTCAGGAGGTTGCGCTTCGCTTTTGCAAAAAGGCCGGGGAGCTGAAGTACGGATCCCATCTGTTGCCATGGTTCAATACCGTGCTTTTGCATTGCCATTACAGCGAATACCGCAAAAAAGTCACTAACCGCGAAGTTCCGCTATCTTGCCTTTGCGAGCCCAAGGCCAGTTACGACGGGGATGATGATGACGATGCTTTTGCGCTACCCGATGGAAACGTAAGCGTAGATGATGTCATGACGGAGTATTCCGTTTTGCTTCAGGCACTAAATCCGATGGAGAAAATGATTGTCGAACTTTCGGTTGTCGGTGGGCTTCGTGTCTGTGATTTGAGCCAGTTGTTCGGGCTATCTAAGGGGAGCATAACCAAGCGCCGGATGGCGGCGTATCAAAAAATGCGTGAAAAAATGATGTCGCAGAAAGATCGGCTCAAGATGATAACGGGCCGGGACGCCACATTGCGGGAAATTATTGAATATGCAGGTTGAAATGTTTTTAAAATTTGTAATTTTAGAATGTGAAAGTATTAGCTAATCTTATTTGTATCCTCTCCCTTGTCACATCAGCTTTTGCTGCCGATGACTGGAACAATTTCTCAAGCCCATTCCCGATTAAGGCTATGGTCCCTTATGGCGATGGTGTGCTCTTGGCGACTAATGGGGGCATTCGCTTTAGGTCGAGTACTGTTGAGGCCTTGTACACGACGGCGCACGGTTTGGGCGACCAGTCTATAAGCGCTGTAGTGGCTGCAGGTCCGAATGTCTTTTCTGTGAGCGACAACGGCATTGTCGCAAAGATCATATCGGCGGAATCCTGGCAGGTGCTTAGCAGGTCTTATGCCGGTAGCGGTGTCCGTGTCATTCCGGGCATGGTCCGTGTGGCCGAAGATGTCATGGTGATTGCGTTTGATGACCGCCTGTCGTTCTTTAGTTTAAAATCCAATACGTCTATCCTTACGGTCGAAAGGATTGCCGATGCGAACTTGTCCATCAATCCTGTAAGCGCCATGGAAATTCAGGGGGACTCCCTGTTTGTTGCGGTCGATGGCTCGCTTTATGTCCGCAAGATGGACTGGAAAAATTTGGAATCCGATATGCAGTTGTTCAATCCGGATTCCTGGAAGGTCGTCAAGAAGGCCTCTCTCGATAAGGAACCGATCAAGTTTATAACCTGGAGTGACGGAGAACTTGTAACGTATCCGACGGAAGGCACGAGAATCTGGGATGACGATGGCGAGACTCGAGCTGTCATAGATACTTTCACGACGTTCAAGCAGACGGATAAAATGGTTACCATTCGTGGCAAGGTCTTGAAGGACTCGATCCTTTACGAGCGCGATTCCATTGTAAAGACGGTTGACAAGAAAACGGTTGTCGATCGCTATTACTTTAAGCCCAAGATTTACTGGGTGTCGCTTATCCCTTCTTCGGGTGGAGCACTCTTGGTGGGTCCGCAAAACATATTCCATTACAATGGAAAGAAATTGACAGACTTGACGGAGTATTCCAGGTTCCCGCTGAAAAGCGTCTATGAACTCCGTGCTCTTCCGGAAGGCGGCATTTTGGCGGCTTCGGATGACGGCTATTTTTCGCACTTTAACGGACGGCAATGGAGTACGCCCACAAAGGCGCTGTATGGTAACGGCAACATGACGAACGCCCGCGGTCACGATATGAAGGTTTTGTCTGTCCTCCCTGGCGGAAGGGCTTTCTACCACGTCTGGGGGCTGGGTTACGTGCTGTATTCGGATTTGGGACAGAAGCTGGATTCTGTTTTCTTGTCGACGGACGGGCATTGCATGAGTAGCTACATGGAAGATTTCCCGTATTCGATCAGCATATCGACAACTCCGGCTCCGGATGGCAAGGGCTTCTTTGCATCGGCAGCTACGACTAAGGGGTATAGCCTTGCTTATTTTGACCTCAAGGGCAATGTCTCTTGTGCAGACAATGTCGGTAGCGCTACTTTTGCAGGCCCCATGCTTACCAGTGTAGACGAAGATGGCAAGTGGAAAGTTTATGTGGGTACACGCAAGTCTCCATCGCTCGATGCTAACGGCGATTTGGACGTGTTCACGTTTACGCCGCCTAACAAGAGGGGCGGTGAAATTTCCTGGCTTGATACGACTTACAGAAAAGTTTATACGGACGCTCCGTCGACTCCATTGGATATGGTGTATGAACCGAAGACGGGCTACTACTGGATGGTCACGGGCTCTTCTCTTGTCTATTGGAACAAGGACGAAGAAAACCTCAAGACGCCGCTTTCGACAAACGGGCTTACCGGGGCTAATTTTACAAGTATCGATGTCGATAGCCGTGGCAATCTCTGGGTTGGAACTTCGAACCAGGGCGTGTACCGTTTGACTCCCCGTTCGACAAGCCCGGACACATTGTCTGTACAGCATTTTACGACCCGTCAGGGTCTCCTTAGCGACCGTGTTCAGGATGTGGCTGTTGATTCTGGGCTTGGTGCGGTCTGGTTTGCTCACGAAAATGGCGTATCGTATTACATGAGAAACGATTTGCGTGGTACAGACGGCAATATGACGGATGATGCCGGCAAGGATGTCAGGGTGTATCCCAATCCGTTCCGCCCGGATCGCCATGAATATATTGTGTTTGACAATGTTTCTGATGATGCTGTCATCAATATCTACAACAGGGGTGGCAAGCTCGTGGCTTCGTTGACTGGCGAAGAAGTTGCCGGTGGCCGTGCCGAATGGAGAGGCCGCATGAAAAACGGAAACCTGGTGGCACCTGGGGTTTACCAGTATGTCATCCGCGGTGCATCCAAGGTCCGAAAAGGAAAGCTCTTGATTGTCCACTGATTTGCAGTGAGGTGTGTGTTATGAATAAAGTTGTTGGATTTGTGGTTCTGTTTGCTGCCCTTTGGATTGGCGGTTGCGCTGGTGAACGCCAAGGGCTTGTGTGCGAAGAAATCGAATATCGCTTGAACACGTTGACTTATTCGCCGGATCAGCGAGCTTATATGGAAAACGAGCTGAATACGTGCCGTGCCGAAGAAGCCAAAAAGAAAAACGAGTCTGCCTCTAACGGAAGCATTTACGAACGTTACGCCAATACGGAAAGTGTAACGACTGGGGATTCGTCCAAGGTTGAAATCCCGGTTTCTACGTTGTTGCAGGATTCCTCCGAAGAAAAGACGACTAGCATTTACGACCGTTACAAGTCAGTCGAGGCGGACAAGTAATGCCGAGTATTGTGACTCTTGCAGGCAAGGCGTTTGAACCGGACTTGCCTAAGCGCTTGCTTTCTATCGCAGGCGAAATCCGTGAAGCGGGTGGCCGCGCCTTCTTGGTCGGCGGCTGGGTGCGCGATGCTCTCCTTGGCAAGGATTGCCGTGATTACGATGTCGAAGTTTACGACCTCACGCAAGATGAACTTGTCCCGATTTTAAAGAAGTACGGCCGCACAAATCTTGTGGGTAAGGCGTTTGGCGTGATCCATTTGGCGATGAAAGGCCTTTCGCTCGATTTCTCGTTCCCGCGTACCGAAAGCAAGGTTGGCTATGGTCATCGCGGTTTCGTAGTGCATACGGATGAAAAACTCTCGTTCAAGGAAGCGGCACTCCGTCGTGACTTTACCATCAATGCGATGGGCATGGAACTTCCGGAACTCACGCTTTGTGACCCGTACGGCGGCATTGATGACTTGAAGAAAGGCCTGTTGCGCCATGTGGGCCCTGCCTTTGTCGAAGATTCGCTGCGCATTTTGCGTGGCGTGCAGTTTGCAAGCCGTTTTGCGCTTAGACTTGCGCCCGAGACGATTGAACTTTGCCAGACGCTTTCGCTCGAAGACCTTTCTATCGAACGTTTGTTCGAAGAATTCAAGAAGTGGCTCTTGAAGCCGGGCAAGCCATCGCTTGGTTTGCGTGCTTTCTTGGATATCAAGCTGAATGAATTTTTCCCGGAAGTTTCGCCACTGCGTGGCTCCTGGGAAGACCTAGGCGAAATGCTCGACAACATGGAGAGCTTGCGCAGGAACTTTGCGAATGCTGAAGCTGTTGGTGACGCCAAGTGCGCACCGCTTTCGGACGATCTGGTAATGGAATTTGCGTTTGCCGCGTTCCTCAGCGGGAGTCCCGAAACCTCTCTTAAGTTCCTCGAACGTATCACGAATGAATCGCACTTGGTGAAGAATGTCCCATTGCTTTTGAATGCTTATAGCGAGCTCGATTTTGCAATTGTAAGTGATGCGCCGGCGCTTCGCCGCATGGCGGTGAAGCTGGGTGGCTTAAAGCTGTTGTGCCTGCTTGTGAAGGCCACCCCGCGTAAATATTACGCCGCCGCCGGCGCCCCGGAATTCCCGGAACAGCTTTGGCAAGCTGCTGCAGATCTCGATTTGCTCAATGCAGCTCCGCAGCCATTCCTCATGGGCAAAATGCTTATGGATTTGGGATTCAAGCCGGGCAAGCAGATGGGCGAAACTATCAAGCAAAGCTTTGAGCTCCAGCTCGACGGTAAAATCAAGAACGCCGAAGAAGCCATTGCGTGGGTTCGCCGCTTGTCATCCTGACGCCAACGAATCTCGTCATCCTGAGGGGCATCGCCCCGAAGGATCCAGTTATTTCCATCTAAACATTCCCGAGATTCCTGCGGGGACGCAGAACACAATCATCGGGATCTGGATAAGCTCTACAGGCAAGAACGCGAGCATGCGGCGCTTGGACTTGAGCTTCCAAGAGGCGATGCTTAAGAATACAAAGTCCACGACAATCTTGGGCAGAATGCTGAACACGCACCATTGCCACGGAAAGTCGAGGAATATAGCGCACCATGGACTCACGAACATCCAGATGTAGTACGTGTAAATGAGCGTGAGCAAAAGGATGTACGATTTGCTTTCGTAGTTTGTGCCGTTGCTGCTCCAGCGGGCGCGCTGGTTGAAGAGCTGCTTCCACGTGTGCACCGGGGCGGTCTCGATCACTGCATCCTTGTCGAGATTGTAGCAGACCTTCGTTCCCGGGATTTTCATCATCTTGTGGATGAGCATGTCGTCGTCGCCGCTCGAGAGGTTGATGAGATCTCCGAATCCGCCGACTTTAAAGAACAAGTCCTTCTTGTACGCGAGGCAAGCCGCACTGGCGACAATCGGGCGTCCAAGGCTAAAACCTGCCGCTTCCATCGCGGTGTAACCGAGCGTTTCGAGTTTCTGGTAGAGGTGCGGCATCGAACGTGTGCCGTTGTTCTGTTTTGGCCCTTGTACAATGCAGATGCCATCGACAAATCGCCCGGCCATGGCGGTAATCCAGCTCTTGCGCGGGATGCAGTCGGCGTCCATCGTCAGGAGCACTTCGTTTTTCGCAATTTTGAAGGCGCTTTCGAGCGCACGCTTCTTGGGGCTTGCAATTTGCGGTAAATCCTGTGGGAGGCTCAAAACACGGAAACGCGGGTGCGTGGCGGCGAACTTTTCTAGAATCTCGCGCGTGCGGTCGGTAGAACGGTCATCGACGCAAATCACTTCCCATTCGCCAACGTAGTCCTGGGCGGCGACCGCTTCGAGTGTGCGTTCGGCAAATTCCTCTTCATTTCGCATCGGGATCACGACCGAAACACTCGGGGTTGCTTTGGGGCCTTTATAGCGATGCGTCTTTAACAGTCCTACTATGAAGAATAGGAACAGTAGCGCATAGAGCGCAGTCAGGCATGCGAGAATAATGCCACCCATGTGGGGAAATATAGGAAATTACTAAATTACGGGTATGCTCCATCCATCCGCTTTTGTTCATCCGAATGCCAACGTCCACGAGTCTGCCGTTATCGGCCCCTGGTGCGTTGTCGATGAAAATGCGGAAATTGGCGAAAATGTGGTGCTTGAATCGCGCGTACGCGTTTACGGCGGTGTGACCATCAAATCAAATACGCACGTTTACGATGGGGCTATCCTCGGTGCGCCTCCGCAAGACCTCAAGTACGCAGGGGAGCCGACTCGCCTTGAAATTGGCGAAAATTGCATCATTCGTGAATACACGACGCTCAATCGCGGCACAGTTCAGGGCGGTGGTTGCACTTGCATTGCGCCACACGTACTTATCATGGCTTACGCCCATGTGGGGCACGACTGCCAAATCGGCGAAGGGGCGGTCATCGCGAACGGATGCCAGCTCGGCGGCCACGTGCGCATCGGCAAGTTTGCGACCCTCGGCGGCACCACTGCTGTGCAGCAGAGGAACCAGGTGGGCGCCTACGCTTTCGTGGGCGGTACGCTCAAGGTCGATTACGACGTTCCACCTTGCAGCCGTGCCTTCGGGAATCCGCTCCGCTTTGCTTCCCTCAACCTCCATGCGCTCCGCTTGCATGCTGATGAATTCCCACCTGAACGTATCGCATTTTTTGAACGTGCTTTCCGCGAACTTTACCGCGGCAAACGCCCGGCTGCCGAAGTCATCGAGGAACTGAAAAAAGGCCCGGAACCTCTGTTCCAAGCCTTCTTTGATGATCACTGGGGCGGTTCTCTCGTTCGCCCGTGATCATTCGCGCTTTTGCGCATGTTTTTAAGATTCTAGAAAATGAGTGCCTGCGGGAATCCCGTGTGCCACTTTTCGGAACCTGGGTCGTAAGCGTCAAATCCGCCTGTGTAGCCAAATCCCCAGTAGTGGAACGACATATCGTTCAGGATGGCGGCCTTTGCAGCTGCTTTTGCCCATTCTGCCTTGCCGGCTTCACTCGGACCTGTTCCGCCTTGCCAGTCGCAGGGGCTTACGTCACCACCTGCAATGCCAAATTCGCCCATGTTCATAGGAACGTGGTGGACTCCGTCAATGTCCGGATAGAGCGTTAGAGCCGTCTTGGCGTAGCTAGCGAGGTCACGTGATGCGGAGATGTCCTTCGCGTTATCGCCAACGCAGTTGTAACCGTGTCCCTGATGGCTATACTGGTAGGGTTCGTAGTAGTGACCACTATATATGATGTTTCCGTCTTTTGGTAAATGCAGTATGGAAAGGTCTGCAAATTTTGCCGCATGGTAAGATTCGAACATAATCGTCTTGCCCGGAGCGTATGTGCGGATGACACTGTAGGCGTCATTCATCAGCTTGTCCACGACGTCCTCATAAGGAATCGTTGGTTCGTTCAGGATTTCGAGTACCACCTGGTTGTCCTGAAATTCGCCCATGGCTGCTGCCACTTGTGCCCACATGCCGAGGAAGTGTGTCTTTTCGGCTTGGAACTTTGCGGCGTCATATTGGCATTTGGTGCCGTCGCTTTCGTTTCCGCCACCACCGGCGCAATTCAATTGGGTATAGTGATGGAAGTTCACGACTACGGCAAGGCCGTTCGCGATGGCGAGTCGGATATCTTCCAAAACACCTGCAAGGCGTTGCGGGTCGACCGTGTGGCTTGTGTAGTCAGAGCCGTTCTGCCAGCGGACCGGAATTCGCACGGAATTAAAGCCTGCTGCTTTGATAATGGCGAAATCTGTATCGCGGATGGGGTTACTCCAGGCGCCATCATCGTAACCGTCGGATTCCCAGGAGTTGCCCAGATTGATGCCTCGTCCGAGAATGGCGTTCATCGTTCTACCCAGGGTGTAGTCCACAGGGACTGCTGCGTTTTGGCTTGCGTCTTTGCTTGGGTCGTATTCTGGTGGTGCATCCGTGGTACCGCATGCCCAGAATGTGCAGCCGATAGCCATTGCAGAAAGAAGTTTTTTAAACATGGTTACCCCCAAAAATTGGTGTCATCCTCAAAGTATTGTTCTCAAAATCTATATAAATAAAAAATCTAAAAAATAAAAACAAGCTTATCTTATGTTTACGCTTGAGTCCATTGTGACGGGTGTCAAAAATTTTAGTTTGTAAACATTCTGAAACGTTACGTGCGTAAAAATTTCCGTTTACGCTTGAGTCCAGCGTTTATGTGGCTTAACAAGCGGTATTCCGTTGATACATCTAGCTTTGCAAAGCCTTTTTTGCAAAATACCGGATCGAAAATTCCCAAAAACAAGCTATATTGTAGATGATCCGAATTTGGAGAATTGTACCTATTATGAATGGAAACTTTAAAAAAGCCATTTGGAAGTCCGCTCTAGCGGCGATGCTTCTTGCTTCATCTTCTTTCGCTGGCTACGGTTTTAGCGATTATCGCGACCGCGACCAGTCCCACTTTGTCATGAAGGATCCTAAGCCGTTCCGTCCTGATAAGGAAGTTGTCACCGTTGTCATGCGCGAAGCAATTCCGCGTGGTGGTGGCTATACCTACCAGTATCCGCGTGAAAACCCCGAACCGGTACTCACGGATAAGTACGCTATGGAAGGTGCACTCTCCATGGAAATCGAACTTATCGCGAGCGACTATTCCGGTGTCGCTATTTGTATTGCGGGTTCCGTGGATTTGACGCCTTACCTCGAAGAAGGTGTTCTCGAATTTTGGCTTAAAGGTGCCCAGGGTGGTGAAAACGCATTGTTCGTGCTCGTCGATGACGGCGTGAAGAGCAACGGCGAATCCCTCCAGGTGAAGCTCCGCTCCAAGAGCCTTGGTGAAATTACGACTGAATGGAAGCACTTCAGCATTCCTCTGAAGCTCTTCGGCAATACCGGTGTTTACTGGGATGCCAAGAACACGCGCGAAGTGATGCTCCCGTTCGCATGGTCCAACTTCAAGGGTTTCCGTCTCGAAGTCCGCAAGGATGAAAACGAATCCTTCAAGGTTTGGATTGACGATATTGTGATTAAGAAGCATGGCAAGCCGTACGAAGGCCCGGCTCATTATCCGTTCCGTAACGAGATTTAAGAGGATTTTATGCGCAAAACAGTTTCTTCCCTTTTACTAGCGTCTAGCCTCGGTGCTGCGTGGGCTCTTCCTCCGCAGTTGCAGCTTGATTCCCTTCACGCTTCGTTGGATACTCTTTCCGGCAACATGGAATCCACGCTCCTCGGCAAGGACGATCTGCCACTGGCAGTCTCCGGTTACATGGCTTTCCGTTTGAAGAATTTCCACTATTCTGAACAGAGCCCCTGGGTTCGCGATGACCAGGCCCGCACAAGCGTTGACGCTCTCTTGAACGTGAACGTTGTCGCCATGCCGAACTCCTACATTACGTTGTTCACGAACCTCATGTTCCCGTTTGACATGAGCGGTCTCTTTACGAACAGCTATGCAAAGAACCCGACTCAGATTCCGAACAATCACGATGAACGCGTCTTGTTCGACCACTCTACCGACTATTATTCTTCGACTATCAACGAAGAAATGAATGCCGGTGTCGATATCCGTGCCGGTGTGTTCGGCGCCTACATCACCGCAGGTGGTGTTATCTGGGCAAACGCTTCCCCGCTTACCATGTGGGAACGTGAAACGAACCCGCGTTTCGTTTGGCAGTATGAACTTTTCGAAGACGAAAAGACCGTTTCTACCTATTATAAGGAAAAGGCTTTCAAGCCGGTCAAGGAAGGTGGTCGTGCATTCTGGACGAATCGCTCCTTTGGTGGTGTTTTTGCTAACATCTATCAGCTCCCGTATGATTTGAAGGCTCAGTTCCTCGTTTCTCAGCCGGTCGATGCTGACATGGCTACCCGTGACGGTCTCCGCATGTACGGTGGTCAGCCGGGCGAACTCGAAATGATGGGTGGTTACGACTTCCGCGGTACAGTCCTCCATGGCCGTATCGCCAAGGAAAAGATCGCTGACAACCTTACTCTCGGTGTGAACTACATGGGCATCACTTATGACGAAGGTGCCATTTATGAAGGCGAATTCCGTGGTCAGTGGACTGATCTCGGACTGAATCCGACACTCCTCAATACCCATATAGCATCTATCGATGTCAAGGGTAACATCACTCCGAAGCTCTTCTTGATGGCTGATCTTGGCTTGAGCTTTACCGATTCCACGATTTTCTACCAGTCCGAAACGGCTGATAACTTCGTCGCAGGTGATGCTTCCAAGGGCTACATCAGCGATGCTCACAGGTCCAGTATGGCATCCCCGAAGCTTGGTCTTTATATCAAGGCCCAGAGCAAGTATGTTGAAGGCTGGCCGATGACTGCCGAAATCGTGTTCTTCCAGCCGGGCTTCTACTCTCCGTATTCTCTTTCCAACCCGTCCCGTTTCCCGGGCTGGCGCAAGGATGAATTCTACCTCAACGCCGGTGCTCTCCGCTATTCCCCGAACATGGCCGGTATCAACTTCAAGTTGGAACCGAGCTTCAACCGCGGTTACTTTGACTTCCAGTATGCTCAGCATCGTCAGATCGACGCTGGTCAGGATGTGGTTGCATTCAACTACCGCTTGAACGGCCGCAACATGTGGGAAAGCACCAATTCCTGGACCAAGCACAAGCCACTCTTCGTGGCTGACTCCGGTAACACCAGAGGTGCTTCTTATATTTCCCGTGTCGGTGTCCAGAGAGATGCTGGCGAAGGTGTCAAGATGACTCGCCAGCGCGGTGGTCTCTATGGTGGTACCTGGGAAATGTGGGAATCCTTTGCTGCATTCGAAAATGGCAAGCAGGTTATTGAACAGAAGGTTCCGATGCATGCCAAGTGGTCTACTTACCTCTCCTTCATGGGTGGTTACGATATCGGTCACTGGTTCGGTACCGACCGCAACATCATGATGACTGGCTTCGTTGCCCTTTCTGGTGTTTCTACTTCCTTTGCTCCGATTGCCGTCTCCGAAAAGCAGTCCGGCATGCTCATGACGAGCTTCTTCGGCCAGTTTGAACCGACCGTCGCCGTGACTCCGACCTTCCACATGGTGGGTATCCTCGGCCTTGAAACCTTCAGGTCTGACAAGGCTTACATGATTACTGCACTCAAGAATGTCGCTAAGCCGACCGGTGCTGCAAACTACTATTACGAAGTGGACCCGAATATGTATGAAAAGGCTCCGATCAACTACAAGGACTTCGCAATTGGCCTTGGCTTTGACTGGGACTTCTCTGATCGCGTAGGTCTCCATTTCCGCTACAAGTTCATGACGCACTCTGATGAAACCGTTCCTGACAATGATTGGCATTCCCATTACATTGCTGCCGAAACCAAGGCATGGTTCTAAGGGAGGATGCTAAAGATGAATATGAAAATGAAAAATATTTTAATCGCCCTTCTTACTGCATCGGTTGCCGCATCGGCTTCTGCTGTTGCTGATAATCAAAAGGCCCTGCAGGCCAAGGCTGATAGCGCCAATGCAAAGCGCGGTGTTGAAATTGGCGGTAGCATTCGTGCTGTTGCCCAGCGTTCTAGCTTCTCGACTGATCAAGACAAGACTGGTATCAACTCGATGCCGGATGTGGAACGCAATGAATTTGTCACTGCTGACTTGAACTTTGGCTTCCGTCCGTACGAAAGTGTCCGTGCCAACGTCTTGATGCGCCTTGGCGGCGGTATGCAGGAATACTTCGCTGCTGCTTCCAAGACTATCGAAGCCAAGTGGCTCAATGTCGAAGGCAATGTCGGCAAGAACTTCTACTGGGTTGTCGGTGATTTCCGTTCTGCGATTTCTCCGCTCTCCATTTACAGACCCGGTATCGACATCATGTACGAACCGACGATTTTCGCCCGTAAGCGCCACATGGCCGAAAAGGAACAGCTCCTCGAAGGCAACCAGCGCAACCTCCAGGGTGTGAATCTCCAGTTCCGTCAGGAAATCGATCCGATGATTGGCGAAGTCCGTGCCGAAGCTATCTTTGCACGCCTGAACCGTGTCTCGGTCCTCGACTTTAGCGGTGCCGAAGGCAATATCCTTCCGAATGACTCCATTGCAGGTACTTCACTTTCTTCCGCAACGGACAAGTGGGTTATCGGTGGTAACTTCGAACTCCTTCCGATGCAGAAGAATGTGTTCGTCGGTGTGACCCCGATGTACGTCTT
This sequence comes from Fibrobacter sp. UWB3, assembly GCF_002210405.1. Classification (NCBI taxonomy): domain Bacteria; kingdom Pseudomonadati; phylum Fibrobacterota; class Fibrobacteria; order Fibrobacterales; family Fibrobacteraceae; genus Fibrobacter; species Fibrobacter sp. UWB3. Next base: position 71,726 of record NZ_MWQJ01000010.1, on the reverse strand, counting down.
TGACAACGAAAATTCGAAGTCTTACACCTACCGTCACCCGGATCCGAAATCTTTCAACCCGGATGACCCTGAAGGAACGGGTGCCTATGAGCTTCAGGATATCAACCCGTTCGTTTCCTTCCCGCAGAAGACTTTCGTCTTGAGCATCCGCGCTGGCGTCGATGCCGGTGCTCTCATCAAGGTTCCGGGCTTGAGCCTCGACCTTGTGGCTGAATACGCTTTGTCTTCGAACAAGGTTCCGAGCTATGCAGAAGACCCGGCTACAGGTGATGCTATTGAAGGCCCGGAAGAAAGCGTGAGCGGTTCTGCCTTGCTCGTCAACTTGAATGCTGGCTACAAGGTTGAAAACTCCTGGAGCGCAGGCCTTTCCTTGGACTTCATCCGCAACGACGAAAAGTGGTTTAACAACCTCGCTCAGTCTCCGAGCTTCTTTGCTCAGCGCATCTTGAATTCCGATAAGGATGGCAACACGGTCAAGTATGGCGTGAACTCTCCGCTCTACTCCACTTTCGATGCTCTCTATAACTACTCTCCGAAGTTCACTCCGGTTGCCCGTTCTCTCGGTACGGATGACAACGCTTTCATTGAAGGTCAGAGCAATAGCTACAACATTGCTCCGTATAACAAGAACTCTTGGGGTAACAATGTCTACTCTGCCGAACAGCTTGCTCTCATCAACATGATGGCTGACCCGGCTCTCCAGCTTGCTTTGCCGAACGGTCTTGCAACTGCAAACCGCATGGGTGTCCGCGCTCTTATCAAGGGCGACTGGCAAGAAAAGGTCGAAGCCCAGGCTCTCGTGACCATCATGAACCAGGTGAAGAGCGAATTCGAAGCTGTTGACAAGGTTTCCTACATGGAATTTGGCGGTGGTGCAAAGGTTGATATCGCAAAGATTGCTGGCCTCAGCAAGTCTGCTGAACTTGCAGGTTCCTTCAAGCATTCTGAAAGCAAGACGACTCTTGTTGCTGGCTCTGCTATGGCAACGGAACTTGGCGTTTCCGAAGGCAAGGTTTCTAGCGACTTCATCAACGTTGGCGCCTCCTTCCAGTTCTTGCCGCGTCTCGGTGTTACGGCTGGCTTCCAGATGATCAATACCGATTACGGCGTGTTTGCAAATCCGTATGGTGAATTTGTTGGTGTGGATGTTCCTCTTATGAAGAGCAAGCAGATGCATGTGATGGGCGGCTTCGATTACTCTGTTGCTCAGAATGCATGGCTTTCCTTGAATATTGGCCTCATTACCGTTCAGAATGATTACAATACCTCCTCGCTGGCTGATGCTTATGATGCTGCTTATCCTGCTGAACTTGAAAAATCTTTGAAATCCGCCAAGAACCAGAAGAGTAAAACTGGTGATGTCGAGCTCGATGCAAACGAAGTTGCTACGGTGACTAAGAATGTCAAGAAGAAGCTCTATAGGGAAAAGATTAAACAGCAGTACAGGGTAGCAAATATGCCTGATTACTATAACATTGAAGATTTGGGAGCGCCGAAAACATATACGCATAAGTTCTCCCAGATGATTTTTGAAGCTTCCATTAATGTGGAATTTTAATGGGAGGAAGCGAATATGATGTTCAATAAGAAAATTTCTGCTTTTGGTCTTTCTTCTGCGATTCTGCTCTCGGCTGCGACAGCATTTGCTGCTGAAAATCAGACGGAAGTCGTTACGCAACAGAAGTCCCTTTTGGAAAAGCTGGATTCTCTCAATGCAGCGGTGCTTGGACTTAAGATTAACGGTACGGCAAAGGCCGGTGTCCTTGCTTCCTTTGCTTCTTCTGACCAGTTTGCTGACAACTCTCCGACTCAGGAAAACCAGGCTTTCACGGATGTGAACCTGCGCTTGACCGCTCGTCCGAGCTCCGAGACGATGATCGATGTCCAGTTGCGTTTGCACAAGGATTGGCAGAGTGCCTATGACGAAAACAACAACCCGGTTATTGGTCACTGGTTCAGCTACGATGGTACGATCCTGAACAAGCATGTGGACTTCAACTTGGGTTACATGCGTGTCGGTTACACCCCGCTCACCATCAACACTCCGCAGACAGAAGTTCTTCAGGAACCGGAAATCTTTGCAGAAAAGCGTCGTGAAGCCCTTGCCCAGCGCAACCTCGATACTACGAGCCGTCGCCTGTTGCATGGTCTCAATGTCGCTTACCAGAGTGGCAGCGTTGGCGCGGTCGATAACATTACCGCCCAGCTCACGGGTGCTCGTCTTCGCAATACGGCCAAGAAGGCAGACCAGTTGTTCTTCGACTTCGACTTCTCTGACCGCTACCTCCTTGGTGCTCGCGCCGGTGTCGAAGCCTACGGTGCTCATGTTGGCTTGAACTATGTCAATGCCTTTGACCGTAAGCAGACTCGCCGTTCTAAGGACCTCGATGATCTTGATACTATCTACTATGAAAAGAATCAGGTCTTTTCTGCAGATATTGCATTCGATTCCAAGAAGGTGCTTCCGCAGTTGCCTATCACGTTCGGCTTGAATGGCGAATTTGCCATGTCCAACTGGAAGGTTGACCGTGATTACAACTATACGGGAAAGAAGGTCTCTTATAGGGTTAACCAGGCTACAGATGCTAACGACAAGCAGTTTGCTTACGTGAAGTCTTCTCTGGAAAAAGATCCGCACTATGTGAACGAAGAATACCTCGATCTGGATGGCAAGAGCTTCTATGCCGATGTCTTTGCTAAGGGTAACGTCAGTGATGTTGACTTCAAGGTCAGCGCCGGTTACTTCCAGACGGATTCCAACTTCTGGTCTGAAATGGCATCTTCTCCGGTCTATCAGGGTCGTTCCACGATTCTTAACACTGGCGCCCTTTATACCGATTCTTCTTATGCAGACTTGATCTTGGGGACCTTCGGTGCTTCTAGCCTCGAAAACCTCTACTTCAGTGTCTACAACTCTACGACGTTGCAGGCTGGCAACTTGATGTCTTCGGGTAAGAAGAACATCCTCAGTGAATTTGGCAGCTTGGAAAGCCCGAACCTCTTCTACCGTTTGGACAACAACTACAAGAATGGCCACTTCTACCGTAACGGTTATACTTCGAACATTGCTAAGAAGCGCGAACTTGATCCTTTGACGGTTCTTGATCCGTCTGTGGGTCTTGCATTGCCGCTCGGCATGGCTACGCCTGATCGCAAGGGCATTACTGCCAAGGCCGACGTGAACTGGGCTGACAAGGTGTTCTTCAACGCCCGTGTCAACTTGGTTACTCAGGGCAATCTGCCGAGCTTCGACGCTGAAGGCAATCCGATTACGATCGAAAACAAGTTCACCGAATTTGCTGTGGGTCTCGGTGTCGATGCTGGCGCTCTTGCTGGTCTTGACCGTAAGATCCTTGTTCAGGGCTCTTTCTCCAATGGCTCTGAAGACTCCTACCTGAACCGTAAGGTTACTCGCATCGTTGCCGGTGTGACCGCCGATGTCTGGGGCCCGATCTCTGTGCTCGCCGGTTTCCAGATGTACGAAAAGAAGTTTGGTGACAATGGCTATACCGTTGCTTCTACAGACGAGAACGGAGCTATTATTGCAGCGGCTGCTGTGACCAAGGCTAGCGAACAGTTGATCATGGGCGGTGTCCGTGTGAAGCTTGCGCCGATCTCTTACTTGACCGTCCAGTATGGCATGCTCAAGAACGACCTCGACTTCAACGTTGCTGGTCTGACTGGCCTGGTTGCTAAACAAATTTCCATCAGCAAGAATGTTATCCTTGCCGATGTAACGGTGAATTTCTAAGAGGTGCTAAAATGAAAAAATTTCACCAGTACATGATGATTCTCTTGGCAGGTGTTTTGGGCGCCTGCTCCTCGATGAGTGTTGACGACCCTTATGAAGAAAACTTTCCTGAGGGTTTCGATGCTAACGTCTATGTGGAATTGCATCCTGAACTCCGCATCGCAGAAATTAGAGACTATGTGGCTTACCGCAATGAAGTGGTTTCTGATTCCATGAAGAAAGCTGGTGTGGATGATGCTACTTTGGCTGCATTTACCACCAATGACGAAACGGCGTTCCTTGCCAATTCTGTTTTAACCCAGTATGTCTATACGGGTTTGATTGGACATTCTGCTGAAAGTTGGACTGCCTATCTGACGCAAAAAGCCGTGTTGGCAGCGGATCCTTCGGACAAGGATGCTAAGCAGGCTGTTTCGAAGGTTGAAAAGGAATTGAAGGAATTCAATTTCATCAACGTTACGGAAGACCAGAATACCTGGAATAACGTTCCGAAAGACCTGACCGCATATTCAATGCAGTATACTCTGTATGGTCAGTCTCATGGTTGGGCTTATCGCTACTGCAACGATAATGAAAAGGTCGCAAATCCGCTCGTCCCGGAAAAAGATCTGGATGACGGTAAGCCTGCAGGAACGAATCCGACGGATTTTAGTCCTATAACATACCTTGTCTGCTATGACAATGTCAGCTTGGTCAACCGTGTGATTCAATAGGATAAGAGGTAATCAAATGAACTTTAAAGTTATTACATTGGCTCTTGCCATGGGCGCTGCAATGGCCCAGGCTGCCGCTGACAAAGTGATTGGCTTCTATCCGTATTGGAGTCAGTATTCTCAGTTCTATGCCAAGGATATCCGCTACAATCTCGTGACCGACATCCACTACATGTCTATCACCCCGACTGCAGAAGGTACGGTTGCTTTTGCTGACGAATACGATGCCGACAACTTCAAGAACCTTGCAAGCATGTCCAAGGAAAACGGCGTGAAGCTGATTGTTTCCGTGGGCGGCATGGAAGCTGAATCTAGCCTCAAGGCTATCGCTTCTTCTGACGAGACTCTTTCCACGTTTGTTTCGAATGTGAAGGAATGGCTCTCCACGAATGGTGGCGATGGCGTTGAACTCGACTGGCAGAACCTCACGTCGGATGATTCCGAAGATTACGCCAAGATGCTGAACGCCTTGGTCGATGGTCTTTCGGGCTCTACTGTGACGGCTGTGATTTACCCGGCTTTGGGCTTGGACGCCTACAAGGCCGAAGCCTTGAACCGCGCTGCTTACGTGGATGTGTTCATGGCTGACCTTATGAACGAAAGCGAAAGCAGCCTCGTTCCGAACCAGAGTGCAAACTCTGTGCAAGAAACGCTTGATGCTGTTGCCGCTGCCGGCGTGAACAAGGATCTCCTTGCTCCGGTGGTGTTCCTTTACGGTAAGTCCTTTGCTGGTGCCAAGGGCCTCGGCTCTAGCCACACAGGCGTTGGAAGTGGCAATGAAGGCTACCTCCCGTACGCAGAACTCATGAACCGCTTCGATACTCCGGATTACACGGTGACATTCGATGAAGCTTCCAAGTCCGAAGTGGCTGTGAGCGAAACTGAATCTATCGTGTTCATGGGTATCCCGTCTGTGAAGGCTGTGGCTCAGCACGTGAAGAGCGAAGGCATGGCAGGCGTTGCCGTGTACGACCTCTCCCAGGACCACTACGAACCGATCGTCTCGCTCCTCGTGACGGTTGGCCTCGAACTCCGCCCGGGCGTGAACTACAAGGCTTCCAAGAAGTAATTCTCGGAGTTCGCGGGAATCGCGAGATTGACAAAATCCGCGAGACTTACAAACGCTTTTAAAAATCCTCGACGCAATAAGCGCCGAGGATTTTTTTACATCTGCACGTGTCACCCCGGACTGTCATCCCGGATTTATTCCGGGACGGGGTCGCCATTATCGCTATGAAAACAGGCGAAGCCATCCGCTACACTCGATACACTTGGCGTTGCCTATAGTAAACATTAAAGTGGGTGGTGCAGGTACACTTTTATAAAAGAAAAGGTATTTTTTAAACAAAAATGAGGTTTTGTATGCGTAAACATCTAGTAGCTGCGTTAGCGTTTGCTGTGCCGACAATGGCTATCCCCCTGGTGAACCAGCTTGGCTTTGCCCCCGAATCCGAAAAGACGGTCGTCATCCCCGGTAACGACGCGAATCCGCTCGAAGTCCGCGACATGGCTGGGAACACGGTGCTTACGCTCGAAGCCCCGATGGTCTATGACTGGGATTATAGCGGCGAAGAAGTCCAGACGTACGATATTTCTTCGATTAAGAAGCCGGGCACGTACCGTTTGTATAGAGACGGCTATATCGGCAATCCGGTCGTGATTGGCGAGAATGTCTATGAAGATTTGACGAAGGCTGCCCTCAAGTGGTTCTACTACCAGCGTGCAGGCATGGCTCTCGATACGCGCTATGCAGGCAAGTGGGCTCGTGCCGCTGGCCACATTGACGATAGCGTGACGGTTTACGGTACGGATTTGCCGACGGCGACAGTTGTGGCACAGTCCAAGGGCAAGCCTGCTCCCAAGAAGGCTGACCCGAAGATTATCAAGTCGCAGCGTGGCTGGTACGATGCCGGTGACTACGGCAAGTACATTGTGAACTCGGGTATTACCGTGTTTACGCTTTTGGAACTTTATGAACACTTCCCGGCATTCATGGATACGCTGCAGTGGAACATCCCGCGTGAATTCCCGAAGATGCCTTCGCTCCTCGAAGAAATCCGCTGGAATCTGGACTGGATGCTTTCGATGCAGGACAAGGACGGTGGTGTTTACCACAAGCTCACATCGCTCAAGTTCGGCTCCAGCACGATGCCTGAAATTGATGGCGCCAAGCGTTACGCCATTGAAAAGAGCTTGACTGCAACGCTTGACTTTGCAGCAGTGATGGCTCAGGCTTCTCGCGTGTATGCTCCGTTCGACAAGGCTTTTGCTGACCGCATGCTCAAGGCTTCTGGCGCTGCCTATTATTGGGCCAAGCACAATCCGAAGGCTTTGTACAAGCAGCCCTCCGATGTACAGACTGGCGATTATACGTATGGCGGCGAAGACGGCAAGGATGAATTTGCCTTTGCTGCAACGGAACTTTTCCGTGCCACAAAGAAGAAGAATTATCTCAACGACTTGAGCGCTTACAAGCTCAGAAGCGATGGACCGTGGTGGGGCGATGTGAACATGCTCGCCGTTTACCATGTGGCTCTTGATTCTGCTGATTTTGGCGCAAAGCTCGGTGGTGCCGCTCGCAAGGCTTTGCTTGCCGCTGCAAATGAACTTCGTGCAATTGGCGATACGAGCGCTTACAGACTCCCTGCAACTCCGTCGAGCTGGAACTGGGGCAGTAACAGTGCCATGGCAAACAACGGAATCGTGTTACTCCACGCTTATTATGTCACGGGTGACAAGAGCTATTTGGATGGCGCACAGCAGTGCCTTGATTACCTCTTGGGCAAGAACCCGATTGAAATGACGTACGTGACTGGCTTTGGCTACAGAAGCCCGCGCAACCCGCACCATCGCGTGAGCGAATCTGACTTTGTCGATGATCCGGTCCCGGGCATGCTCGTGGGCGGTCCGCACTTGGGCAAGCAGGACATCAACCTCGATGGCAAGGAACTTTGGAAGTGCCCGAACTACGCTGTTGCAGACAAGCCGGCACTTGCTTACATCGATAACCGTTGCAGCTATGCGACAAACGAAGTGGCCATCAACTGGAACGCTCCGCTTGCATATCTCGCTGGCGCCTTGCAGGCCATTTACGTAGGCCACGCCAATGCGGTTGTGAAGTAAGTTTGCGCTAGGTTGTGTGTTTAGGGTTAGGCGGGCTTTGGCCCGCCTTTTTACTGTCATGCCGGATTTATTCGTCGAGCGTCACTTCCACAATGCCGCGGACGGAATTGAAGCAGTAGATTTTCTCGGCGGTCTTGAGGTCTCTCGGGTACAGGATTTTTTCTTTGGCCTTGCCTTCGTTCAAAAGTTTTTGCCTCGTAATCCCATTTAAAAGCCCGCACTCGATAGGCGGCGTGTAGATGATGCCATCTTTTAGAATGCCGATGTTTGTGAATGTGCCTTCGGTGATTTCGCCCTTCTCGTTTACACAGATTTCATCAAAGACATCTTTCGGGAATGGCAGACGAATGCTCGTTTTGTGGTACAGGAACGGATTGGACGAATTTACTTTGTGTACGATTTTGATTTTTGGATCTTGCTTGGGTGCGGGAATCGGTCTTGTCGTGAGTTCAAAGTGACCGTCTTTGAAAAGCTCAATCCTGTTCACAACAGAACTATCGAACTTGATTTTTTCAAGGTCGCTGTTCCAGGTGAAGCCGAGGGTGTTCGCTGAATTTTTCAAACGTTCAAGATGCATCTCGAAATCGGTGATGCCTGTTTCAATCAGCGAAAAATCGGTATTCAAAAAACTTGCCTTGGTCATTGTTTCATTCCATTCGTCGTCTGCGGTAGAGGCCCATGTGATGGCGCCGCCGGCATCGTATCTGTATTCCGATTCGCCTTGCTTTTTCTGCAAGATTCTGATGGGCACGGAGAAAATCATTTCGTCGCCGTGGATGTAGCCGATGGCGCCGCAGTACACTTCTCGTGGGAACGGTTCTGCATTGGCGATGACTTCCATTGTAGAAATTTTGGGCGCGCCCGTGATGGAACCGCACGGATAAATTGCATTGATGATGTCGTAAAGCGTTGTGCCGTCTTTCAGTTCCGATGAAATCTCAGAGGTCATCTGGAAAACGGTTTTGTGCTTTTCGACTTCGAATAGCTTGTCGGCGCGGACGGTTCCCGGCTTTGAAATTCTCCCGAGATCGTTTCGCAGCAAGTCTACGATCATGACGTTTTCAGTGCGGTTCTTTAAGTCGTTGTGCAAGAATTCTTGCAAGGCATCATCTTCTTCGGAAGTATTGCCGCGCTTGAGCGTTCCCTTCATGGGCTTTGTCAAAATCTTGTTGCCGCGCTTCAAGAAAAACAGTTCCGGCGAGAATGACAAAATCGTCTCGTACTTGTTTTGCAAGAAGGCGTTGTATGGAGTCTTCTGGTTTTGCAATAGGAACTGGTACAAGTCTAATCCAATTGCGTTTGTTCTTAATGTTGAAGGATATGTGTAATTGACTTCGTATGTGATCCCGTTCTTGATTTGCTCTTTGATGTAGTCAATCTTTTGTGTGTATTCTTCTTTGGATAGGCGCGGTTTTACGATGGTGCCGATTTTGTAGTTGGGGATTTTTTCTTCGAACGGCTGGAACGAATCGAAAGCTTCAAAGTAGATAAGGGGTGCTTCGCTTGTTGCGTTTTTGAGGTCGTAGCGCATGTAGCCGAGAAGGTAATAGCCTTGGCGTTGCAAAGATTCAATTCTGTTGAGTGCGGACTGGACCTTTTGCGGGTCGAAAATTTCAATCGTTTCGATCGGATTATTAAATACTTTATTGGTGTATATTTGCATAATCACAGGACTCGTTTTTGACGGCGCAAATATAAATATTGCTATACAAGAAAGTCGTTCTAATGTTAATAGTCTGTTACAATTACGGTTACTTTGTAGCAAGTTTGTAACATTTTTGAAAACAAGCGATTTCTTGCAAGTTTTCAGTATATATTACTGGCATGCAAAATTGGTACTTTCTTATTGTTGTCTCTATAATCTTTGTGTCGGCTCTCTTTGCTTCTGCAGCATCGGCCCCGATGTAATGCAAAGACGCGCTCGATTATAATTGCTGGTCCCCGATTGAATTGGGGATTTTCTTTTTTTTAAGAAGGCGAAATAGGACTATTGGGGTTAGTGGTCAAAAAGTCAAAATTATATGCAATTTTTTCTATGAAATTCTTGATAAAATGTGATGAAATTGTTATAATTTTATCACATTTTTTTTAACCGTCTTCGGCAAATTATGTGTGGTCGAAGAATAAGGGATTGAATATGAGAAATAAACTACTGTTTGCGCTTGCTTTGGTTTGCGCTTATTTTGTCGGTTGTGCTGATTACGACGATTCTTCGGATAATCATTCTGTCGGCCCAAACGAAAAGGAAGCTGTGATTGACACTGCCCGCTATACCGTTATTATTTATGGCAATGCTGGCGGTGATATGGATTCCATCATTGAAGGTGTTTATGAACAAATGCCGTCACTGATGAAGAGCAAGGATGTTCGTGTATTTTTTACCTATAAATACGGAACCGATTCTTCTGTTGTAGGTTATGATGAAGATGATAACCTCATAAAAACGCCTTTTAATGGAAAATATGCTGAGCCTGGGCAATTGGTCGCTTTTGAAATGACCAAGGATTTGGATTTGGATACGATTAAGGATCATGCCCGCATGGCTGGTGAGTCTATAATGATGCATGATCCGGGCAGACTCTCGAGCGTGTTGGATTATGTTGCGGATAGTCTCCCTGCTAAAGACTACGTGCTTGTTTTTTGGGGACATGGCCAAGGCTTTGACTTTGATGTTGATTTTCCTGAATTGCACGCGAATCGGACTGCTTTGGCTAAATCACAGGATTTGGCTGCCGTTATGCTCGATGAGTGGACTCTTGACTTGGAAACGGGTTTGAAAGATGGCATGAATATATACGAAATTAAGGAAGAAATTGAAAATTCGAAAATCAAACATCTCGCAGGACTTTATTTCCACAACTGCTTTATGGGCAATTTCGAAACTTTGAGTGAAGTTTACACTGTTGCCGATTATATGGTTGCTTCGGAACATGTGCTGGAGTCTGATGGAACCTTGATTTTGAACCTGGTCAAGGAACTGTATAAGAAAGACAGTTTCCAAGAAGCTGTTAAAGCCTCGTTTAAAGATTCGAAGGATCACTGGAGAAAAGAAAACAAGAAGATGAAACAGAATGGCGACCTCAGCTTGTTGAAATCTTCTGAAATTAGTTCGTTCTTCCCGATTTTCAAGGATATCGCTAAACGTTTGAATACTCTTTACGAAGATCCAAAGCAAAAGGATATCATAGATAACGCGGTCTTGGGTTCGTATTATACAGGCGAATGGGATTCTGAAATATTCTTTAACGATGTTATTTTCTTCGCTAATGTTTTGGCTTCTTTTACAGAAGATAGTTCTCTTATTGCGTCCACGAAAGAACTTAAAAAGGCGTATGAAAGGTTGGTTGTCGACTATATTGATGCCCATTACAGTGATGGAAATGACATTCTTTCGTTCTCGTTGTCCGTTTTGTTGACTCCTCAATCTTTCTATAACGATGAAACCGTATGGGGTTATACACGTAAAGAAGCCTACGAAAATACAACATTCCATAAAAAGACGGGCTGGGGCAATTTGCTTAGCGTTCTTGACGGACTTGACGTCCTTTACGAAAAACTCGCAAATCTCGGAGATGGAGACGAAGGCGATTCTGAAGAGGAAGGCGATTCCGAAGAGGAATAATAAACTACTTTAGTTTCGGATAAGTTTTGGGGTTATAATCAGGTGGCGTTATTGCTGCCTGATTTTTTTAGTATAAAATAAAAACGCTCCCTTTGATTTGGGGAGCGTAATGATGCGGATAGTGCTGGGATTGTCATTCCCGCCACTGAGCGGGAATCTCCTTCTGTCCTTTCTTGCGTCTGCTATTTGCTTTCTACTAAATTCACAAATTCCTTGCAGACTGTTTCGGGATCGGGCTTGCCGAAAATGGCGCTTCCGACGACGAAGATGTTTGCTCCCGCTTCCTTGCAGGCGAGGATGTTGTCTAACTTAACGCCGCCATCGATCTGGATGTTGAGTTCCGGCTTGAGGGCGCGGAGTTCACGAATCTTGTCGAGGCAGTAAGGAATGAGGCTCTGACCGCCGAAACCCGGGTTCACAGACATGATGAGTACCATGTCCACGATGTCGAGCACGTATTTGATGCTTTCTAGCGGAGTAGCCGGATTGATGGCGACTGCGGGCTTGACGCCGAGTTCTGCAATCTGGTGCAGCAAACGGTCGAGATGGTTTGTGGTTTCGGCATGTACGCTGATGATGCTTGCACCAGCTTTAGCAAATTCGCCCACGTAGTTTTCCGGATTTTCGATCATCAAATGGCAATCGAGCGGGAGCTTGGTTCCCTTCTTGACGCAGGCAGAAATGCCCGGGCCAAAGCTGATGTTTGGGACAAAGTGCCCATCCATGATGTCCAAGTGAACGAGGCCTGCGCCTCCGTTTTCGATGGCCTTGAGGCCGTTGCCGAGTTCGAGGAAGTTTGCGTTCAAGACGCTGGGAGCGATGATTTGTTTAAGCATATTTCAAATATAGCAAAATAAAATTTTTTTTACTAAATTTAGGACACTAAGAAATAAGAGGAGATTATTATGTCCAAGAATTCTAAAACTGTGGTTGCAAAACCCGTAAAGAAAGTTGCGACGAAGGCTGCGGCAAAACCCGCTGCAGAAAAGTCCGCCGCAAAAACCGTGAAGGCTCCAGCTAAGAAGGCTCTCCCGAAGGCTGAAAAGCCGGCTAAGGCTCCTGCCAAGGTCGTGAAGGCTGCAAAAGTTGAAGCCCCGAAAGCTGAAGTGAAGGTCGCCAAGGCCCCGGCAAAGAAAGCTGCAACAAAAGCTCCGAAGGCTGCTGCCCCGAAGAAGGTTGCTGTCGAATTCGTTGCCGATTGCCCGCTTGCTACGACTGTCTCTGTTGCTGGTACGTTCAACAACTGGACTGTCGATGCCGACATGCTCAAGAAGGACAAGAAGACGGGTCTTTGGGTTGCCAAAATTTCCCTCGTTCCGGGCGATTACGAATACAAGTTTGTCTGTGATGGCAAGAACTGGGACGCAGGCGACAATAAAATCAAGCACGTATAATTACTCTGATTGAAAAACTATTGAAAATGCGCCGGGCATAACGCTCGGCGTTTTTCATTTTTTGTAAAACTGGTTTTATGTCTTGGCGCGCTCCTCGTGCATTCTTGCACTCGCGCATCGCCTGCTATTTGACGCTTTCAGCGTCCGTAGCTTCGGCTCAAAAATGCGAAAACAAGTTTTCGCGCTTTGTTCGCCTTGCACACTTTTTCTAAATTTGCGCCGTATGAAATATTCCATCCCTGATTCAGTGCTTTTGAAAGCGGCCAGTGAATACGGCACCCCGCTTTGGATTTATGACCGTGCGACGATTGAACGTGCTGTAAAGGACGTGCAGGTTTTTGACACTGTGCGCTTTGCTCAGAAGGCATGCCCGAACCTCTCTGTGGTTTCGCTCATCCGCAAGCTTGGCTGCGTTGTCGATGCCGTCTCCGCTGGCGAAATTGTGCGCGCCCTCAAGGCTGGCTTCAAGGGTGGACAGCAGAAGGGCAAGGTCCCTGAAATTGTTTACACTGCCGATATCTTTGACCGCGATGCACTCGAACTCGTGAAGAAGTACGACATCGCCGTGAACGTGGGCTCTCCGGACATGATTCAGCAGCTTGCTGATTTTGGCGTGAAGTCTGAACTCACCATCCGCGTGAATCCGGGCTTTGGCCATGGTCACTCCCGCAAGACGAATACCGGTGGCGACCTTTCCAAGCACGGCATTTGGCACGAACAGATTAAGGACTGCATCAAGCTCGCCCAGAGCAACGGCATGTGGATTACCGGTTTGCACATGCACATCGGTTCCGGCACGGATTTTGAACACTTGGCCCAGGTTTGCGATGCCATGGTGGACGCTAGCCGTCACCTCGGTTCTCACCTCCGCACGATTAGCGCTGGTGGTGGCCTCCCGATTCCGTATCACGAAGAAGAAAAGGGCAACCGCATTGACGTGAAGGCTTACTATGATTTGTGGGATAACGCCCGCAAGCGTATCCAGCAGAGCATTGGTCATGATGTCCATCTCGAAGTGGAACCGGGCCGTTATCTTGTTGCAGAAAGCGGCTACCTCGTTGCGGAAATCCGCGCTGTGAAGAAGCAGGGAAATAATTTGTTCTACTTGCTCGACGCGGGCTTTACTGATCTCGTTCGCCCGAGTTTTTACGGTAGCTACCATGCTATTTCTGTGGTTGCCCGTGACGGTCGTGAACTGAACGAAACTGTTGACGCTGTTGTCGCTGGCCCGCTTTGCGAATCCGGTGACGTGTTCACGCAGGAAGAAGGTGGCTTTGTCGTGACTCGCAAGCTCCCGAAGGCTCAGGTGGGTGACCTCTTGATTCTCCATGATGCCGGTGCTTACGGTGCCGCCATGAGCAGCAACTACAACAGCCGTCGCTACGCTGCTGAAACGATGTACACGAAGGGTGAAATCAAGCTCGTTCGTGAACGCCAGACTTTTGAACAGCTCTTGCAGAACGATCGCATTATCGAACTGTAAGCGTTGGATGTCATGCCGGACACAGTTCCGGCATCGCCACATTTCCTTTGCATTCATCACCCCGGCGTTTGTACCCTGTCATCCCCGCCTACCTGTCCTCGCTTGACGGGGACGAGCGGGGGATCTCCTTTTTTATAGCCAAGTCCATACTCAATTTACTACCTTTGGTCTCGGAAATAAGACTATGGGTAACTTACGCGCTATTCTCATGCCGGTCGCCATTCTCGCTGGCATCCTCATTCCTCAGGCGCACTTTCTGTCGCCGCTCTTGCCGTTCACTATCGGCATTATGATGTTCCTTACGTTCGTGACGAAAATTCCGCCGCAGACGCATGGTTACACGTTCAAGATAGAAGCTCGCGCGTTTATCGCAAGTCTCGTGATTATCGCCGCCCTCTGGGGCGTTGTGGAGCTTTTCCACTTGCCGCGCGAAGTGCTTTTGGGCGGTGCCATCATTGCGCTTTGCCCACCCGCGAATGCGGCCCCTGCGATGGCGAAAATGCTTGGCGGCAGCGCATCCCTTGCGCTCAAGATTTTCCTCAGCGGTAACTTGATTGCATGCTTTAGCATCCCAGTGATTTTTGGCTATTTGACCGGTGCCGAGGCGGACCTTTCCGAAATCGCGATGAAAATTTTCAATACGATCCAGCCGATTATCAGCATCCCGCTTGCGTTTGCGTTTGGGCTCCGTAACTTTTACCCGGAACTTGCTGACCGTGCTGCGAAATACCAGAAGTACACGATGTTTGTGTGGACGTTCTCGGTGTTCATTATTTTGTCCAAGGCAAGCTTTGACATTCGCGAGATGGGCTTTGCCGACTTGTGGAATAGCGGAAAGCTCCCGCTGATGGCTGCGGTTTCGCTTGTGCTTTGTCTTTTGCAGTTCTGGCTTGGTTGGGTTTGCGAACGCGGTCGCCGTCCGATTGAAGGTTCGCAGAGCATGGGGCAAAAGAATACGACGCTTGTCATCTGGGTTTCTAGCCTTTACGCGGGCCCGGTGGTGGCTCTTGCCCCGACTTGCTACGTTGTATGGCAGAACCTTGTGCTCAGCTATATGACCGCAAAAATCAAGCCGAAAAAAGATTGTTAGAACTTAGAATTTAGATCTTGGAACTTAGAATATTTCTGAAATCAAAATGTCATGCCCGCCACCGAGCTCTTTGATCACTTAGTGCTTTGACGCTTTGCGTCAGCATCTTCGGCTCAATCATGACAGTCTGCAAGCAGCCTGTCGCGACACTCGCCTTGAATGCAACTAGCACTTATGTGAGCATGATCCGCGTATGGGGAGGGCATCTCCTTTTTTATGTCGAGATGGTGATGCCCGCATTCGCGGGCATGACAAAATGAAATTTGTTCATCGTCACATACAAGAAAATTTTTAAACTTTTCTTTACTTTTTGCTTACGACCGCTTTATATTTATACACATGGTGTATTCGAAGCTGGTTTCATCTTTGATTGCCCTTGTGGCAATTCTTTTTGTGTCATTCTTTGTGCGTGACTGGTATGTGCTGCATCAGTGCGGTGCTGTTCAGTCGTGTCTAGATTCTACCAGCGATTTTCAGAACATCACAAAGTTTATTGTAACCTTTATTGCAACGCTACTTGCGTTTATGATTGGCAGACGTTCAGTCACTAGGCGCGACCGCTTCTTTTTGCAGATGAGTTTCTTGATGATTCTTTGCGCCGACTTTTGTTTTAAAATTCTGTACAATTATTTTGGCACGCCCGACACTCGCGAAAATTTTATCACGCTTGGCATCGGCTTTTTCTTCATGGCGCAAATGATTTTAATTTATCGACATTCGCGTACAAAGAATACAGACTGGTCGTTCCCGTGGATTTATTGCATTCCGCTTGCGGCTGTGATTGCGATGATTTTCCTTGCGTATTTCAAGGTCCTTGAATCCGTGATGCTCATGGCTGTTATTGCGTACGCGCCGACGTTGCTTTGTTCGCTTTACATGGCATGCAGGGCGACAACGTTAGGCTTTTTCCCGGAGAAAAATGCCTTCTTCATCATGTTCGGCATGATTTGCTTTACGTGCTGCGATGCACTCACGGGAATTTCGCTCCTTACGGGGGCGGACCATTCGACCCGTGAAATCTTGGCGGTTGTGTCGAATAACTTTATTTGGCTCTTCTATGTCCCGGCCATTATTTTCCTTGCTTTGAGCGGATATCGCCGCAACGTTTAGACCCGCATGCTTGGCTCTATTCCCCTAAAATTCTATTATTACCTCGTTCAAAGAGGTCATAATGATTATTGATTTAAAAGGTATGGAGACGACTGTTCTCCCGAATTTTAAGGGTGGCGAAAAAGAATACAAGGCCAAGATGTATTTCGACGGTACGACGCGCATTATGCACGGCACGCTCGAAGCTGGCGCTTCTATCGGCTACCACAAGCACGAAACTAACAGCGAAATTATGTTCTTTGTCTCGGGGAAGGGCAAGGTACTTTTTGATGATGGTGTGGAATATGTCGAAGCTGGCCAGTGCCATTTCTGCCCGAAGGGGCATTCTCACAGCTTGATTAATGAAGGTCCGGAAGATCTCGTCTTTTATGCGACGGTCCCGGAACTCGGATAAGTTTAATTTAATGGAGAAAATATGTCTAAATTAATGCGTTCTATTTCTGGTATCCGCGGAATCGTTGGCGATACCCTTACTCCGCAGATTTTGCAGAGCCATGTGCGTGCTTTCCTTGAAATCACGAAGGCTAAGCGCGTGGTGATTGGCCGCGATAGCCGCCCGACAGGTGATGCCATCGTGCAGTTCGTCGCTGGCATTTGCCGCCTTTCTGGTGTGGATGTCGTGGATGTTGGCCTTTCGACGACACCGTCTGTGGAACTCTTGACGACGCATTTCAAGGCTGATGCGGGCATCATCATTACCGCAAGCCATAACCCGCTCGAATGGAACGCTCTCAAGTTCCTCAACAACAAGGGTCTTTTCCTCGGTCCGGATGATGTGAAGCAGCTCTTTGCTCTCGCTGATGCAAACCAGTTCAGCTATCCGGATTACCGCACGATGGGCAAGTACGAAGTCGCTCCGGATGCCGATGGCATTCACATTGATGGTACGCTCAAGATTCCGTTCGTGGATGTCGAAGCCATCAAGGCCAAACATTTCAAGGTCGCTGTCGATGCTGTGAACGGTGCCGGTAGCTTTATTGTGCCGCGCCTCTTGGAACAGCTCGGTTGTGAAGTTGTTCGCGTCCATTGCAGCCCGGATGGCACGTTCCCGCGCGGCGCAGAACCGATTCCTGAAAATCTCGGTGACTTGCGTAAGGCTGTCAAGGATAACGGCTGTGCTGTTGGCTTTGCCGTGGACCCGGATGCAGACCGCTGCGCTCTCGTAGATGGTTTGGGACAAAGTATCGGCGAAGAATACACGCTTGCAATTGCAACAGACGAAGTACTTGCTCAGAAGAAGGGTAGCGTTTGCGTGAACCTCTCCACGAGCCGCATGAACGAAGATGTTGCCACCAAGTACGGTTGTGAATTCAGCCGCGCGAAGGTCGGTGAAATCAACGTTAGCCTCCAGATGATCGAAAACGGTTGCGTGATTGGCGGTGAAGGTAACGGCGGTGTGATTCTCCCGGCGCTCCATTACGGTCGCGATAGCCTCGTGGCTGCCGCACTTGTGCTTAGCTGGATGGCCCACCACAATGGCGGCCCGGAAAAGTTCGTGGCAGAAAATCCGGCCTACGTGATGCCGAAGAAAAAGTTCGAACTCGGCGACAAGAAGGTTGCTGACATTCTCCCGAAGGTCAAGGCTGAATTTGCCGGCTGGAAGACGGATGAACGCGACGGTCTCTGGCTCGGTTCCGAAAAGTCCTGGGTGCACGTGCGCGCCAGCAACACGGAACCTGTGATCCGCGTGATTGCCGAAGCTCCGACTGCTGAGGAAGCTGAAAGTTTGTGCGCTAAGGTTGAAAAGCTCATTTAGTAGTAAGTAGACGGTAACGTCATCCTGAGCAACGCGAAGGATCCAGTCAAATTAAACCAAAAGGGCTCGCCGTTTCCGGCGAGCCCTTGAACATTAGAGAGTGTATAGGAAATCTTTAGAACTGTTCGAAGAACTTGTGGACTTCTTCAGGAACCCAAGTGCTTTCCCAGTTCCAGCCAACGCCCATGTTACCGGTGTCATGAGCGGTCCACTGATGGTCACCTGGCCAGCTGCACCACTTGACCGGGAAGCGTTCGTCGACGTTCTTAAAGTCATAGCAGACGTGTCCGGTGTTGCCGTTCACTTCTTCAGGCTTTTCGGAGCTTGCGTCGGTGAAGTCGCCATTGGCGTCGGCCTTGCCGTTACGCTTGAGGATTCTCGGGAGGGCGCTGTTCTTGGCGCGGTTGTAATCGCATCTGCCGTCGTTTTTGCCGTGAACGTTCATCCAGGCGATCGGCAAGTTCTTCATGTTGTTGCCTTCGGGGAGCCAAATGTTGTAGTCAGCGACTGCGTAGGTGGCTGCAGCGCGGACGCGGCTCTGCATGTCTTGCATAAGTGAGTAGCTGAACATGGCGCCAAAGCTAAAGCCTGTAATGAACACGCGGCTAGTATCAATGCAGTAGTTGTCGTTCAGAGTCGTTAGTGTCTGAGCGAAGAAGTCGTGGTCGCCCTGACCCTTGGTCCATACACCGCCAATAGCGTCGAGTGAAACGAAGATGTAGTCGCCGTTCTTGTCGAGCACTTGCTGGCCGTAGTACGGAGTCGGATGGTCGTAGTCTGCTTTGTGATGCACGAAGTCTTCACCGCGGCTACCGTAGCAGTGTAAGGCAAAGAGAACCTTGTGCGGTTTCTTGTTGTCGTAGTTCTTCGGCAAGGTGATAAAGTAATCGCGGGTGTCGCTACCGACCTTGATTTGGAACTGGTCGCCGTTTTCGACGCTCTTGACTTTTTTCAATGTGGAATTGGTTCCGCAGCCCTTACTCGGTGTCGGTGCGTTCTTCAAAGCGTAACCGAATTTGAACGTCGGTTCGGGAGGGATGGTCTTCGAGAGTTTCACGTCAACGGTCGTGTCGAGCGTTCCGAGCGGCACGGTGAGCGTGTCATAGCCTTCGAATGTAAAGCGGAGTGCTTCGTCCTTGGCGGCATCCTTCATGAGGGCGTTAGCCTGTGAGCCGAAGGAGCTGGTAAAACTTTCGTCCGTCGTGAACTTGAAATTCTGCTTGGCGTTACCGACAGAGACCTGTGCAAAGTAAGTACCGCGTGCGCTGAGTCCTTTGCTCAAGTCATACGTGCCGGAACCTTGCAATGTCTTTTTGAAAACCTGGTTGCCGAGCGAGTTGTAAATCTTTACCTGAACAGGCGAGGTGCTGCTCTGGGAGTAAGAGAGAATGCCTTTGTTTACGCTGATATAGCCAACGGCGTTTCTGAAGCTTGGGTTGATGCCCACTTCCTCTTCCTGGATGGTGAATTTACCCTTATCATCCGTCGAGGCTGTCTTGCCTTCTTTGAGCAGGTCGACCGTGACACCTTTGAGTGCCTTGCCATCATTGTCAGAAACTGTTCCTGTGATTGTGTATGCCGATGCCATCCCGCACAAGGCAAAACACGCGGCCGTAAATAGATTAGGCGCTTTAATCATATGTACTCCTTTTACCAAACTCCTAAGACACACCTCACTATAAACTAATCTAATTCCAGATGTGATGAATGTTACGCGTTTGCGCTCCATGTTTATGGATGAATTGTCTATAAAATGATTTTTACAAGTCCCGCTAAGGTTGGCGATGCCGAAGGGCCGGAATGCGCGGGCATGACAGAAAAAAGCGGCTCCTGGGGAGGAACCGCTTTTGGGTAGAGAGCTGATTTATGAATATCGTTTGTGATTAGAACTGGCCGAAGAACTTGTTGACTTCTTCAGGAACCCAAGTGTTTTGCCATTGACCGTTGTCCGAAGCGGTCCACTGGTGGCCACCGCCCCAGGTGCAGAGCTTGACCGGGAAGCGCGGGTCTACGCTCTTGAAGTCGTAACAGACGTGGGTGTTGCCACCGCTATACTTCGTTGCCTTTTCCTTGCCGCGAGCATCGGTGCCGTCCGGGCCGTTATTGGCGAGGATGCGGTCCACAGAGCTGTCGACACGGCTATAAGAGCAGAGGTTGTCCTGAGAACCGTGCACGTCCATCCAGGCAATCGGCTTGCCGGCATTCTTCGGGATGTAAATGTTCCAGTCTGCCACAGCGTAAACGGCGACAGCGCGGATGCGGTGCTGGAATACCTGGGCCAAAGAGTTGGTGACCATGGAACCGAAGCTGAAGCCCGTTACGAACACGCGAGAGGTATCGATGCAGTAGTTTTCTTCGAGCTTGGTGAGGAGTTCGTCAAAGAAGATGTGGTCCTTGTTATCGCCAGTGCGCCAGGGGCTTCCGTCCGTATCGCCACGCGGAGCGACAAAGATGAATTCGTTGTTCTTGTCGAGATTCTGCTGGCCATAGTACGGAGACGGATGATCGGCGTCCGGAGAATGGTTGGTGAAGTCTTCGGCGTTAGAGCCCATGCAGTGCATAGCGAAGAGAATCTTGTACGGCTTGGTGTTGTCGTAGTTCTTCGGGAGCGTAATCCAGAATTCACGATTCAGGCCGGCGCTCTGCATATTGTACTTCTTGGCGTTGCTGTTCTGACCGGTCGACTGGAGTGTCGAATTTACGCCGCAGCCCTTACTCGGGGTCGGTGCGTTCTTCAAGGCGTAGCCGAATGCGTAGGTCTGTTCGTTAGAAACCTTCGTGAGTTTCACGTTGAGGTTTGTGTCAAGCGTGTTGAGTGCGATGGTGAGCGTGTCGTAGCCATCGAGGACAAAGCGGATGGCTTCGCCGGCTTGAGCATCCTTCATGAGGGCGCTTGCGTCTTTGGAACCGATCGAGCTCTCAAAGTTGCCGTCTGTCGTGAACTTGAATTTCTGCGTTGCAGAACCGACGGATACCTGTGCAAAGTAGGTACCGCGAGCCTTGATTCCCTTGGTCAGGTCATAGGTGCCGGAGCCCTGCAGAGTCTTTTTGAAAACCTGGTTACCGAGCGAGTTGTAAATCTTCACCTGCACAGGAGAAGTGCTGCTCTGGGAATAAGAAAGAATGCCGTTGTTGATGCCGATGTAGCCGACGGAATTTTTGTAGCTCTGGTTGAGCCCCGTTATTTCGTCTTCGTGAATGGTGAATTTACCCTGGTCGTCTGTCTTTGTGGTCTTGCCTTCCTTGAGCAAGCTGACATCGACGCCGTTAAGGACCTTACCCTGATCGTCGGAAACGGTTCCGCTGACCGTGTAGGCGAATGATGTGGTACATAAAGCCGCAACGCATGCTGCGGTAACGAACGAAAGACGTTTCGCTTTCATCGAACACTCCTTTTTGAAATCCAAAAATTTCTCTCTGGACCTCTTAACCCAATCTTAATTTATTTTCCAAAAAGAAAATAATCAATAATGTAAATATATTGTTATGGACATTTTGTCAACGCTTCTGGGCGGTTAATTGAGTTTGTAATAAATTTGTAAACTTTAGACGGAGCTAGTTAAATTCTATATATACACCTATGAACCACATTGCAATTTTTATCGACGCAGAAAACTTGACCAACTGGGTCAAAAATAACGGTGTACAGTCGCTCATGGACGAGCTTTTGCCGCTTGGACAGATTGTCGTGCGCAAGGCTTATGGCAAATGGTCCACGCCACAGCTGATCCCGTTACAGTCCGCGCTCAATGAAAATGGCTTTGAACTTGTGCATACGTTCCATCCGGTGAGTGGCAAGAACTCGACGGACATCAAGATGACGGTCGATACGATGGAAGTGGCGCTCGATTCCCAGGTGCAGTGGATTGTGCTTGCCACGGGCGATTCTGACTTTTCGCCGCTTTTCCGCAAGCTGCGTGAACAGGGCAAGGAAGTGATTGGCGTGGGTCCCAAGTCCCCGCTGAGCGAATGCGTCAAGAATTCATGCTCCCGCTACATTTACACGGACGATGCGACCGGTGCCGATGACGATTCCGGTGATGAAGTTGCCGATGCCAAGGAACGCGCAAACTTGATCGTTTCCGAGAAAATCGATTCCATGGAAATGCTCCGTAGCGTTTTGCAAAAAGAAGATGGCCCGATTGCGCTTGCGGCGATCAAGCCCAAGATGCTGGGTATCGATAACGCGTTTAACGAGAAGCGTCTCGGTTTCAAGACGTTCAAGGATTTCGTGAAGTCCGCGGACTTTGTGCAAATGACGGATGTGGGTGGCGGTTCTTACATGGTGGCACTCGCCGAGCAGAAAGTCGCTGTCGAAGAAGATGCGCAGATGGTTTTGGCAAAGGCGCTCAAGCGTAAGGGCTGGGACATGTTCCCGCGCAACATGCTCAAGAAGATTTATGCCGAAGCTTGCGACCTTACTTCATTTGTTCCGATGAACAAGCAGGACTTGGTTCAGGAAATTGTTGCAAAGAATATTGCCGGTACGACGAGCAGCATTATCAACCGCGCGCTGAGCACGTTCTTCAAGGCGAAGCTTGTGACCATCAGCGGTGGTGATGACAAGCTCTGGACTGTCACCGAGACGAACCAGTACTGGAAAGAAATTGACAAGGCCATGCTCGACAGGCTCCGCGTGAGCCTCAAGGAAACCGGTCAGAAGGTCCCCAAGAAAGATATCGTCGCTATTTTGTACGGAAAGTACGCCGACGGCGAAGCCGAAAAGCTCGTATAAAAAGGAGATGCCCCATCAAGTGGGGCATGACATGTTTCTGCATCGCTCGGCTACGCTTCGTCGTTCTGAGTGCAACGAAGAACCCAGTTATATCTTGTTCTACATACCAGAAATGACTGGATTCTTCCGCCTTCGGCGTCAGAATGACGGTTGCGATAGTCTAGTCCAACTTACCTTGGTACAGGTCCAGCAGGTTGCGGGCCAAGAGGCTTGTGTACTTGGCGTTCGTGAGCGTGGATTGTGCGCTTTCGAGGCGGTTCTTCTGCGTGAGGTAATCTGTGTACGTGAGGGCACCTACGTTACGTTGTTCTTCGGCGACCTGCAAGGCTTCGTTTTCTGCTTCGACCTGGAGGATTGCAGCCTTCCACTGCATGTCGGCGCTGAGGGCGTTCAGGTAAAGCTTTTCGATGTTGTTTTCGAGCGTCTTTGCCTGTTCCTTCAAAGCGACCTGGCTTTCGGTTTCACTAATCTGTGCCTGCAAGACCTTGTTTTCGGTTGCACCGCCGTCGATAATCGGAATGTTGATGTTCAACGAAATGCTGTGCGAGTAGCCGTTCTTGAGTTGGCGACCGTACTTGTCGGATTCCCAGGCCTGGAGGCCGGTGCTTGCGCTTGCGCCGAGCGAGACCTTGATGGACTTGCCCTTGCCTGCAATTTCGGTGTTCTTCTTTGCGACCTGGATGGCGAGGCTGTCAGACTTTAATCCCGGATTTGTTTCCGTGGCTGTGGACTGGAGCTCATTGAGGGTCGGAATCGGCGTGAGGGCGTCCGGCGTCTGGATTTCGGATTCCGGAGCGGAGACTTCGAACGCTTCGCTTTCCGGGAGTTCCAAAAGCTGGCGGAGTGTTGTCTTTGCGGTATTCACGCTAAGCTGAGCGGCGAGCTGTGCTGCTTCTTTCTGGAGCACGTTTGCCTGCGACTGCGTCAAGTCCTTCTTGGTGATGGAGCCTGCTTCGAACAGCGTGTTGTAGTGCTCGAATTCGGCCTTGGCAAGTTCAACGGTCGCATCTGCTGTGTGCAACTTTTCGATTGCGGCGAGCAAGTTCATGTATGCGTTCAAGACGCTTTCTTGCACGGAGCGTTCGGTTTCCTTTGTCGAGAGTCGCGTAGCTTCTTTATTGATTTCGTTAGCTTGAATAGAAAGTCTTGTAGAGCCGCCGTCCCAGAGCGTGTAAGAGGCGCTGAGGCCTGCATTCAAGCGGTAATGGTCCTGCGGACCGTCTCTGAACGGGGAATCGTAAAGGGTGTTGCCGATGCTGGCGGAAAGCGTGGGGTAGTTCCCGACTTTAGCCTGTTCGAGGCTCACATCAGCTTTCTGTTCGCGGAGCTTTGCGGATTCGAGCTTGAGGCTCTTTTCTTTGGCCTGCTTGAGGCATGCGCTTAAGGTCCAGGAACCATCAGCGAAAACGAGCGATGCTGACGCAAAAATACCGAGAACGATTGCTTTTCTGTAATTCATACCTTTTAGATGCCCCAGCTATATATTTTGGTTGCGTGTTTTAAGATAGCAAATTTGTACAAACACAAAAAGGCTTCCTTGCGGAAGCCTTTTCGAATGGACGGTACTGGATTTGAACCAGTGACCTCTGCCGTGTGAAAGCAGCGCTCTAAACCAACTGAGCTAACCGTCCGAGGTGAGAGCAAATATAGAAAAGGATTTATTTGCTGTCAAGGGTTATAAGAACTTGTCTTCGGCAGCGCGGAGGATGCTGAGGAACTCTGCCGGGGTTTTGGAGGCGATGAGGTCCTTGCGCACGTTGCCGTCGGCGAGGAGGCGGCTCACGGAGGAGAGAGCCTTGAGGTGCGGACCCACAGTGTTGCCCGGGCTCACGATGAGGATGAGCAAATAAACCGGTTCACCGTCAAAGGACTGGAAGTCGAGGCCCTTTTCGATGGTAGCGGCGACCATGCACATACGGTCAACGTAGTCAATCTTGGCGTGGGGGACAGCAAGACCGCAACCGATACCCGTGGAACGGCTCTGTTCGCGCGTCCAGATGGCTTCGAAGATTTCATCGCGGTGGTCAAGTTTGTAGGCGCTGCAAAGAGTATCTACCAATTCGTTAAGAATGGCTTCCTTAGTTTCACTGGAAGAGTTAATCAAGATGCAATTATCTACAAATCTTTCAGAAAGTCGCATGTTTATTATGTTCCTTTTTGTGTATCTGTCAAACAATCATTTTAGAATAATTATTGCGATTTGGTAAGATTTATATCTAAAATATGTTTAAAAAAGAAGATAATTCTAGCTGTGAAGTGGTATTTTCGAGCCTGTCGATGGCTTTTCTCATGAGCGCGACGTCAATTTGGCCGGGGGCGGCCGCTTTTCCGATGGAACCGTAAGTGAGGTTTGCACCCTCCTTCAAAGACCAGATTCGGCTGATTTTTCCGGTTTCGCCCATGCCGAATGCGGCGATGAACTTGAACCCTTTGGCCTTTTTTGCGAACTTGTAGAGGCGCGAGCAGTCGTCGTCGGAGTTGCTCATGGCGGCAATTTTGATGCCGTCTGCCTTCACCCGTTTGACGTCGGTGAGGTAGTTCTTGAGTTCAAGGTCGGTTGGGATGCGGGTGAAGTTGTGCTCGGAAATGAGGATCTTCACGCCCTTCGGGGTTGCAATTTCGCGGAGCTTGTCGTAGTCGTGCAAGCTGTCGCGTTCGAGGTCCAGCCATTCCGGAACGTTCGACGCGTTAAGAATTTGTTCGAAAAGTCCGGGGCGCTCGATAGCGCGTGCGTCGGGGAATGTACCGCCGTCACGCTTGAGTCGTATGGTGCCGAGCTGTATTGCCTTCGGGACGAGTTTGCGGATTCTTGCTGAAAGTCCTTGCCATTCGGATTCGTCAAAAAAGTCGTAACGGATTTCGAGGATATCGCAGCTTTCAAAGTCAATGCGTGCCGGGTGGAGTTCTTCGCTCTCGGCGGCGGTAAGCGTTTCGGGACTCACGAGCCCGACTAGGTATTTCTGAGAATCGATTGGCATGACTGTAAATTTAGCAATTAGGAAATAGGAAGTAGGAGTTAGGAATTCTCATCGCGTCATGTTGAGTGGCGAAGCCACGAAACATCCAGTAAAGTCTCGTATTGAACGGAATATGACTGGATCCTTCGTCGCAAGCTCCTCAGGATGACAACTTTAGAATGACGATGTTGAAATCTTGTAACTAACTTCTGCCTCTAAAACACTGTCTACTTCCTACTTCCTACTGCTTACTGCTAATTGCGAATTTTCTACATTATACCCGAACAAAAGGATTATTTATGGCAGATTGTAACGAAAACAAAGAAAAGCAGACCCCGGACATGCTCAAGAAGGCGGAAGAATACCTCGCCTCCAAGCGCAGAATTTTCTTGTGGGGTGGTGTCGATGACGAAAGTGCCGAACGCATTGTGAAGCAGCTCCTGTATTTGGATTCCCTGAATCACGAAGACATTATTTTCTTCATCAACAGCCCGGGTGGCGTGATTTCTAGTGGCCTTGCCATTTACGACTGCATGAACGCAATCCAGAGCGATGTCGTGACGGTTTGCTGCGGACAGGCTGCCTCTATGGGTGCTGTGCTCCTTACTGCCGGTGCAAAGGGCAAGCGTTGTGCATGGCCGAACGCTCGCATCATGATCCACCAGCCGCTCATTCACGGTGAGATTGTCGCACCTGCAAGCGATATCCAGATCCAGGCCGAAGAAATGCTACGCATCCGTGGCATCACGGGCAAGATTCTCGCTGAAACTTCTGGACACACGATTGAACAGATTGACCGCGATACCGAACGCGACAACTTCATGTCTGCCGAAGAGGCTAAGTCTTACGGTCTCGTGGATAAAGTCGAGAGTATTATCTAATGGGTTTATTTTCTGCAATTAAGAGTGGCCTTGCCAAGACCCGTGACGCTCTCCTTGGGGAGTTGAAGGGGATTGTCGGTGCCGGTAAGATTACGGACGAGACGCTCGAAGAACTCGAAGAGCATCTCATTAAGGCTGATGTCGGTGTCGAAGCTGCATTCCTTTTGACGGATGCACTTCGCGAAAATGCTTTGGGCAAGTCGCTTACGACAGAGCAGGTGCTCGACATCATGCGTAATGAAGCGGAACGCTTGCTCAAAGATCCGCCTCCGTTTGAACTCAAGGGCAAGCCGCATGTGGTGCTTGTGATTGGTGTGAACGGTGCAGGCAAGACGACGACAATCGGTAAGCTTGCTGCCCGCCTTAAGAACGAAGGCAAGAAGGTGATGATTGCCGCTTGCGATACGTTCCGTGCAGCTGCGATTGACCAGCTCGAAACGTGGGCCGAACGCTCGGGTGCTGAATTCGTGAAGCATCAGGAAGGTTCTGACCCGGCTGCTGTGGCATACGACGCTTGCAGTGCCGCTGTTGCTCGCGGTTGCGATGTTGTCTTGATCGATACCGCTGGTCGTTTGCACAACAAAGATTACTTGATGGAAGAACTCAAGAAGATTGTTCGTGTCATCAAGAAGGTGAGCCCGGACATGCCACACGACATGTGGCTTGTGATTGACGGCAACACCGGACAGAACACCATCAACCAGACGAAGATTTTCAATCAGAGCTTCCCGCTCACCGGTCTTGTGGTGACAAAGCTCGATGGAACCGCGCGAGGTGGCTCCGTGCTCTCGATTGCAAGTTCGTTGCAAATCCCGATCCGCTGGGTTGGCATGGGCGAACGCATCGATCAGCTCGTAGAATTCAACAAGCGCGACTACGTTGACGGTCTTTTTGAAAACGCTCTAGAAAACAGGGAGTAGTCTATTGCTCTCGAAGGTACGCTCATTTCTATCGAGCCTTTGGGGCTTTCTTGATTCGACACTGACATGGGTTGCCGTGTTTGTTGTCGTAATCGCTGTGGTGTTTTTCTTCTTTTCGAAAACGCCCCCGAAGACCGATGAACGCTTAGTTGCTGCGTTTGTAGAAATGCGTGCTGCCGAACAGCTCTATGGGGGTGAAACTCCTACAGGGCGTCTTGCTCGTCGAGAAATCCTGAACAAGTACGGCTATACCCGCGATGAATTTATCAAGGCTTGCGACAAAGTTCTTGACGACGGGAATAGCTGGGTGCCCTTCCAGATGGCGGTCTCTGATAGAGTAGATTCGTTGCTTGGAATTCCAAAAGTGGTTCCAGTGCAAAAGAAGGGGAAAAAATGATGAGAGCGTGTTTATGGGTTGTTTTGGTACTAAGCCTTGCGCTTTCTGCATTTGCGGCTCCTCCGCCGAAGCCCAAGCTTGTACACTGGATGAACTACACCGAGGCGTTGGAGAAAGCTAAAGGTTCGAGCAAACTTATTTTTGTGGACCTTTATGCGGACTGGTGCGTTCCTTGCCGCATCATGGATGCAAATACTTATACGGATCCGACTGTTGCATCGCTTTTGAATACGCGGTTTTTCCCGGTGAAGCTGGATGCGGATTCCCAAGATACGATTGTTTGCGATGGTAAACGCAAGACGGTACAGCGCTGCTATTTCGATGTGTGGGAATTGAACGTTTTACCTGCTATGGTTCTGATTGCTCCGAACGGACTTTCGATTTTGACGATAAAGGATTCATTTACTGCTGAAGAAATGAAGTATTTGCTTTATCAAATTCTCGAGAAAGAAAAGGAATGGATTTCTAAATGAGTGAAAATGTTCTCTTTTATGCTCAGATTGCATTCTGGGTTCTTTTGTTCTTGATTGTTCATTGCTATTTGCTTTTCCCGATGACGCTCCCGTTCGTGAGTGAAATCTTCAAGCGTAAAAAGAAAAAGGCGGAAGGCATCCCGGAGCTCCCGACCGTGTCTATCTTGATTTCGGCATACAATGAAGAAGCCGTGATTGAACGCAAGATCCATAACATTCTTGAAATCGATTATCCCAAGGAAAAGCTGGAAGTCTTGATTGGCGATGATGGCTCTGCAGACAAGACGGCAGAAATTGTCGCCCGCTATGCCGATCAGGGGATTACTTTGGTCAAGGCTCCGAAGAATGCGGGCAAGGCGGCCATGCTGAACCGCTTGCAGAAAATAGCTAAGAACGATATCCTCTTGTTCTGCGATGCAAATACGATGTTCTTCCCGAATGTGGTGCGTAAGCTTGTGGACCCGTTCAAGGATAAAAAGATCGGTTGCGCTTGCGGCCACTTGATTCTTTCGGACAAAAGCGGAAGCGTACTTGGCAAGGGCGAAAGCTCTTACTGGGACTTGGAAAGTGAAATCAAAAAGTTCGAAGGCGTGCTCGATCGTTTGATTGGAGGCAACGGTGCCCTTTATGCCATTCGTCGTGAACTTTATACGGAACTTCCGGTCAAGAAGAGCGTCATGGACGACTTCTTTGTGACAACGAAGATTTTGCAGAAGGGCTATTTCTGCACGTTTGTGGATAGTGCCATTGGTACGGAGCAGACTTCGAAGGAATCGAGCGGTGAATACAGGCGCAAGGTGCGCATTGGCCGTGCAAACTTCAACTATTTGTTCTCTTACTTGCCGCTTTTGAATCCGTTCCGCCCGCTGTTGGCTTACCTGTTCTTCTCGCACAAGATTGTGCGCTGGTTCTCGCCACATATCATTATTCTTTTGTACGTGGCAAACGCATTGCTTTTGACGAAGGGCTTGTTCTATCAGGTGACTTTTGGATGCATGACGCTTGCGTTCCTTGTTGCAGTGACAAAGCTTTTGCCAAGTGCCTATTACTTCTTGCTTATGAACCTCGCCATGCTCAAGGGATTCTTCCTTGCGTTTAAGCGTGAACGCAGTGGCGGCTGGGCCCGCGAAGCCCGCAGCGACGAGTAGTATCAGACGAAAGACCGCTACGCTGGTAGACGAGAGACGAAAGTATTGTGTCATCCTGAACGAAGTGTAACGGAGTCGAAGGATCCAGTGATGTCTTGTTTCGCAGTGTCATCCTGGGGCCTTTCGCTCGCGTCATCCTGAACGCGAAGCGTGAAGGATCCTGTGATGTCTTGTTTCGCAGTGTCATCCTGAACGCGAAGCGTGAAGGATCCAGTAACGTCTTGTTTCGCGTTGTCATCCCGCACTTGTTGCGGAATCACCATCTCGTAAGTGAATAGAAATTATATATTAGAGTGTCGAGATATGAAGAAAATTTTGATAACATTACTTTTCGCGCTTGCGTTTGTCGCTACTCCGGCGAGCGCTTTCACAATGGATGCTCAGGGCGGCTTTTGCAATCGCGTGAGCAGCATGGGCGATTTCAACATGAGTTTCTATGGCCATCTGTGGTATCCCATTGACCAGATGGTTTTTGCAGGCCTCGGCGTCGGTTATGAGGAACTCGACAACGTTGGGTATGTTCCCGTTTCTGGAAGCCTCTGGGTGCGTCTCCCGATTGGTCGTACTGTGTTGCCGATTGCTACAGGTGATTTCGGCTACATGTTCGGCAAGGACAATCAGATGTTCTGGCGCGCTGGCGGCGGACTCGACATCAAGAATGGTGACCGCACATCAATCATCGTTTCGACGGGTTACCAGTTCTTGAACCACTCCGGCGAAGGCTACTGGTACTTGCAAGCCGGCATTCTCATCGAGATGTAAATTTGTTTTAAATAATACTTGTTTTTTTTCAATAATTATGCCGCATTTGCGGCATCTCTTTTTTCTTCGTCATCCTGAACCCGTAGGGTGAAGGATCCAGTCAAATCTAGTTATCGCATATAACACTTTTATATATAAATTTACATTGGAAAATTTTAAACGTAGGAAAATCTCTTATGGAAAATAAAATGAACAAGTTCGGATTGAAAAGACTGCTCGCTGTTTTGGCGGTTGCCTTCGCATGCGTATGCATGTGGGGATGTTCGGACGATGTATCGTTTGAGTGGGAAAGGACTCGGCGGAATGCTAAGGTTATCGGATTTGTCGATGA
Organism: Fibrobacter sp. UWB3; assembly: GCF_002210405.1. Classification (NCBI taxonomy): domain Bacteria; kingdom Pseudomonadati; phylum Fibrobacterota; class Fibrobacteria; order Fibrobacterales; family Fibrobacteraceae; genus Fibrobacter; species Fibrobacter sp. UWB3. The sequence goes on along the minus strand of NZ_MWQJ01000010.1, from coordinate 41,080 downwards.
CTCGTTGGTGATGGTGGGCGATTATCGTTTTTGGTTGGAAGTCACGGAGTCTTGGAACGGGGAACACCTAGAGGAATCTGGAGCTGGAAACCCGCGTTTGTGTGTTTACAATTACCGAGTACAGGAAGAAGGGCCGAGATGGTGCGATTCTGTTGCGGAACGAAATAATTCGGGATGGTTTGGTGGACAATTGACAGATTCGATTATTTGGGGTGGCGATTTTACTGCTAAAATGAGAATGTGGAAAATTGGAGAACGGCCACATGAAATAGCTTTAGCGAGAAGGGTAGAGGATGGGTGTTCCGGTAAATTTAAAATAACCTCCATAAAACAGTGGCTTAATGGAACTTTTATTGCAAGAGGTGATAAATCGTTGAATGTAGAAGGTGATGGTTGCCAGTATGCTGTGTTGGATACGATGACAAGAACGTTAATGTTTAAACGTTTGGATGAACGTTTGAAATGGATTAAAGATTGTGACGATGTGAGGGCGTGGGGTGATGATGTGTATTGCATAATCTTGGATGATGAAGAGGGAAATAGTTTCGTTTTAAAAAACGAAAAAGATACGATTCCAACACCTCGAAAATTTGCAATTGGAGGTTTTTGGGGTGATATGATTAAAATGAGCGGAAACATTTGTAGCATGAATAGTGATGAAATTATCTGTTCCGATGTAATATGGTATGGTAATGAGTTGAGGTTTTATCAAAATGATAAATGTGTTGCGGAGTATTGATGGTGGCTGATTGTATGAAAAGATTTTTTCTTTTAGTGGTTATCTTTTCCATCACATGTTGGGCTGTTCCCAAGCCTATGGAAACGGTCGAAAAATATAATATTGTGTTAGTTCATGGTGCGTATCAAGCTGATAAGGGTATATAAAGCAAAAAAGCGGACTTTCGTCCGCCTTTGTTGTAGTTGTATCTTGCAGTTTATTAATCACGAGATTTAACTGGATCCTTCCGCCTTTTGCGTCAGGATGACGAAGTAGTCATTACCCCTTCGCGATCATTTCCATGAGTTCAGAGTCGAGGCGTTCGGGATTGTTGTACTGCGGTAAATCGTTGTGCAGCGATTCGCCTTTTGAAACGAGACCGAAGTCCAGATTCTTGTAGTTCCAGTAGCTGTAACCCACGTCGGCGTCGCGGAGGATGTCGAGGAAGTCGCGCATCCAGGCGAGCTGATACTTGCGGGGTACTTGTACGTAAACGCCGAACTCGTTGCAGCTTACGGGCAAGTCGTACTTGGCGCGGAAATCAAGAGCGTTCTGGATGCTGGCCTGCAACTGGGCCTTGTCCCACTTGCCATATTCCACATTCAAACGTGTCGTGCCGCCTGCTTCGGGGGCGGCGTAGTCGCCCGGCCACGGGCGTTCAATCTTGAAGAACGGATCGTCGATCCATGCGGCGCCCTGGTGCGTAAATGTCACCGGCGTGTAGGTGTGGAAACTGTAGATGGCATTGTCGTCATCGAGCGGTGTGAGGAATTCGAATTCCCTAGCACTGTTCCACTTGTTCGCGCCAACGACAATCGTGTTCTTCGGGGCGTGCTTGCGGATTTCCCAGAAAATTTCGTCCTTGACTTTGTCCCAAACCTTGGAATCACTTGCGGCCGGTTCATTCAAAAGTTCCATCATCACGCGCGGCATGGAACTGTAGCGTTCAGCCATGAATGCCCAGATCTTGCGCGTGTCCTTGCGGGCGTTCGCATCGGCAAAGAAAGCTTGTTCGTGGTTGCTGGCGAGGTGGAAATCGTGACCCGGGCACTTGTGAAGGTCGAGAATCACGTCCAGATCTGCATCCTGGATGTCCTTGAGCGCCTTGTCCAGGAGCGCAAAGATTTCTTCGTCCGGCTTGAGGTCGTCGCCTTTAAATAAATTAAAGTAGTCAACTGGCAAGCGAACGTGGTTGAACCCCGCATCGTGGATGCGCTTGAAATCGCTTGTTCCAAGGAACGTCTTGATGTGACCTACGACCCCCGGAAAACCGACAGGATCCTTTTCTTCGATGCAGTCTACCTGACTGAACCATCCGCCCAAATTCACTCCGCGCAATCTTTCTTTCTTCATGCGTGCCATCCCATACTTTGGCTGCCGGGGCAGCCGGTTGAATGAATAGGTTATTCGTTTACGATGTTCAAATCTTCGTCGGCGATGTTTAGGTCCATGATGACTTCCATATCGTCGGGAAGGTTATAAAAATCTACAACCAGGCCCACCTTCTTGTCTTCGTCTTTTTGCTTGTCGAACTGGACGACGTCGTAAATTTTCATTTTGACGACAGCTTCCTGCGTCACAGGAATTTCGATGGTCATGCCCTTGCTGATCGGGCCTTCTACAATCTTGCCCTTGAAAACCAGACTGGTCTGGTCTTCGCCGAGCGAGGTCTTCTTCACGTGAAATACAGCCATTATTAAGCCATTAACTTTTTGAATTAATCGGTTTGTTTTGACGTGGCATACAATTTCGCCACACATAAAAATTTAACTTTTTTACATGACTCTCCGTGTTGGTCGAATCCCTTTTTTGGTCTGTGCGCCGTTTTTCTTCAATTCTGTCGGGCGCGAGAATGAATTTCCCGATGTAGCCTTTGTCGATGGCCCGCCGAGTGCCCATAGTGCAGGCCTCAAGGATGGCTCTATCCACCTGTCTCCGGCGTCTTCGATTACGTTTGCGCAAAAGCCGGGCGCCTTTGTGCTCTCGCCTGTGCTTTGCACGTCGTGCTCCTTTGAGGTGCGGTCGGTCAAGCTGTTTTCACGTTACCCGATTGAGGAACTTTCGGGCAAAAAAATTCGCATGACATCGCAGAGCAAGACTTCTGTTACGTTATTGCGGATTCTCCTTGAAAATCGATATGCTCTTCGTCCGGAATATGTGCCGGGGCTTGCGGCTGAGTCGACTGACGATGCTTGCCTTTTGATTGGCGACTTGGCGCTTGAAGAAAATGAACGCCACCGCTTTGCATATAGTTATGATCTGGGAACTCTCTGGCAGGAATGGCAAGGATTACCTTTTGTGTTTGGTGCATGGCTGATTTCGAAGGATGCTCTGTCGACTCGCTTGCGCCCTGTTCTCGATGATTACATGTTGCGCTTGGAAACAAGCATTCGCGAGTTCCGTAAAAATCCGTCGCAAGCGCTGGACGTGTGGCTTGCGAAGTACCCGGTGAATTTGCCGCGCCCTCTTATCGAAGATTACTTTAGTGTGCTCGATTACCATTTTACTAATGAACGTAAACAATCGCTTACGTTGTTTTTCAAATTGGCCGCTCAAATGGGGTTAGTTGATTCCGCTCCGCCGATAGAGTTCCTCGAGTAATTTTATTTTATAGCGGTTGGAATGAGTGTTGGGATGGTAAGGAGAACAAAATGGTAGAGGAAAAAATTCTTATCGTCGACGATGATGATGTTGAATTAAAAAGAGACTCGGATATTCTGAAAGCGGTTGGGTACGAAGTTATCGGCTGCAAATCCGGTGCCGAAGCATTGGAGTACCTGAACAACAATCCCGTGGAGCTTGTGGTGCTTGACGTCAATATGCCAAACATGAATGGTTTCGACGTCTGCCTGAATATCCGCAAGCAGTTCCCGCTAGATGACTTGCCGATTATATTCCTCACGAATCAGGAAAATGAAGCTAGCGTTACGCAAGGATTTCAGTCGGGAGCTTCTGATTTTGTCTGCAAGTCTGCTGCGCCTGATATTCTGCTTGCTAGAATCGGTGTGCATCTGCGCTTGGCTCGTTCGCTGCGCAACTTGCGCGAAATCTCTTTGACGGACGACTTGACGGGCGCCTACAACCGCAGGCATGCCATCTGCTCGCTGCGAGAATTGTTTGCCCGTAGCAAACGCTATGGCACGAATTTTTCGATTATCTATTTTGACCTGAACGGACTCAAGAAAATCAATGACCAGCATGGGCATTTGGCTGGAGACTTGTTGCTCCGTTCTGTCGTGAACGTTTGCAATAAGTTGCTTCGCGAATCGGATATGCTGTTCCGCATGGGTGGTGATGAATTCATGGTCATTTGCCCGGATACCGATTTGAAGGGTGCGTTTGTCTGTGCCGAGAGAATGCAGGCTGCGGTAAAGTCTCTTACGATTGTAGACCAGACGGTCGCCTTTGCGTATGGCACGGCGAGCTCTACCGAAGACTACAAGGACATGGACGAGATGCTCCGCAGTGTCGATGCTTCCATGTACGACTGCAAACGCAAAATGCGCGCCGAACGCAGTTAGTAACTGGTTATTAGTTAATAGTTACTAGTTTAAAGTATGGCGGCAAAGCCGCAAAAAAGAGAAGCCGCGGAAATTTCCGCGGCGTTTTCGCTTTTTTCGCAATTGTCACCCCGGACTAGTTCCGGGGTCGCCATTCTTTTACGCAATCGTAGCCTTGACTGCAGCCAGCAGTTTCTGCATCCTTGCTTCGATGGTAGCCCAGTCGCCAGCCTTCATCAGTTCTGCATTGAAGATGCTCCCGCCAAAAGAAAGCAAGTTCGCGCTAGCCTTGAGGTAGCTTGCTGCATTCTCTGCATTCACGCCACCGCATGCCATCAACGGAATGTCGCGGAACGGACCGCGCAGAGCCTTGATGTATTCCGGACCGCCCACGCAGTTCACCGGGAAAATCTTGATGGCAGTTGCGCCAAGGTCGTAAGCCTTCTGCACTTCGGTCGGAGTGAGGGCTCCCGGGATAATCGGGATGCCTGCGGTATTCGAAAGTCGAATGACTTCGTGACGCGTATTTGGCGTAACGATGAATTCGGCACCTGCAGAAATCGCCTTTTCCACATCGCTCCCGTGACGGACGGTACCTGCGCCGACCTTGATTCCAAGTGGCTTTGCAATGGACTTGAGCTTTGCGATAATTTCGGTTGCTGCTGCGGTGTTCATCGTGACCTCAATCGCCTTGAGCCCGCACTTTGCAGACGCATTCACGCACGCTTCTTCGGCGCCCTGAGGAATGTCGCGGAGAATGCCCACGACCGGCATCGGTTGTAAAAATTCAAGGAAATTCATGACTTTAAAATAGCTTCTGAATAGGGAATGTGACAAGAAAAAATGAAAAAAAGCCGACTATGGTGAGTCGGCTTTTGTACGAAATATGTAAAAGGCTTATCGAACTTTAAATGCTTTTGTTGCCAGAAGCTTGTTGCCCGATACAAGCTTTGCGACCAGTGTACCGCGGTGCGATAGATCGGTGAGGTTCACCTGGGTCTGTATTCCGTTGAAGGTCTGGGTCTTCAGCTGGTTACCGAGAACATCGAAAATTTTAAGCGTCTTGGTGCCTTGAGCCGTAGCCTGCATGAGGAGATTCTTGCCGCTTAGCATCATGCGCGTCTTGTTGAAGCTAGGAACATTTTTGATGCCCATGCGATCGTCCGTTGTCTTGCCCGGGCCATATCCCCACAGGAGCGTTCCCTTGTCTCGAATGACTATGTAGGGATCCTTCGGAGCATCTTGAATATCGCCTTCGTCTTTATCCCAAGTTGGGGTGCCAGCGTAGTCAGGCATGTCTTTTTCGTCTTTGTGAGCGGTGAAACTCCAGGCGTCCGCTATTTTGATCTTGGTGGGCTCTCTGAGGGTTTCGCAGCTTACGCCTTCGGCACCAAAACCAGAAGTGATGCCAAGGTCAAATCTGATAGATTCTCCCACATCGATGGATGAAAGTGTAATGGGCTTTTCCCAGATGTAGGTCTTTGTTTCTTTGTTATAAGTTTCTTCAATTCGTACGGCATTGTCTTTTCGAAGAATTGTCCTCATTTGCTTGTCAAGATTACTGTCGCATGGCTTGCTATATCCAGCCATGTTATAAACCTGGCAAATATCTGAATCAAAAACAACACCGCAAGAGCTGACTTGCTTTTCTGTGGCTTCGAAATAGATGTAGGCGACAACGCTGTCTAACGGGACCAATGTTTCATTGGTAATCTTGATGTTGATGAAGTCGAGGTCTTCGAATGTGTAATGGTAGGCGCTGGCATATGCGCCGTTAAACGGTGTTGCTAAGGTCCTGCAATCATCGCACTTCTTTTCGTAGTAGTCGTTACCGCCATTGCTCACGATTGTAAGGGCCGAGAGGAGGACGGTGGATGCATTAAGGCAGGTTTCGGACAAATGATAATCTTCCCAGCTCTTGTTGTAGGGAACCATGGAGTTTGTTAGACCGGGGTTGGCTCCTCCAAAGAGGGCGCCCACTGGGCATACATAGTTGTAGGCGATGCTAGGAGAATTTCGTCCTTCGGGGTTTGATGCCCTGTGGTGGGGGTGTGCATCGTTCTTGTCGCCCACGCCATATACGAACGAAATATCCCAGGGGTTTACGCCGAACATATAGTTCAACTGGTTGATGCCGAGCTGTTTCATTTCGTCCGCTTTTAAATCGCTAGATGCCATCGTGGGGAATTTTAAGCTTTGCTTTTCGATGTCGGCAGCCACATCGGCATAAGCCAGTACATCGAAGATGTTGCCCATCTGATATTGATTGAAAATCCAATCCTGATCTGTGTGCATAGTGTACCAAGTCGGATCGTAAGATACGGTATTTTGTTTCCAGCCGATACCATGCTTTGGCAATGTAACAGATGTGGAACCAATTTCACTCAAGTCACCTAAGTTTGCAATCATGTTGGCAAGGCAGTCTTCGATTGCGGCGAGTCGTTCTTCTTCGGTAAGGCCGTATTCGGTTGTGGCCTTGGTCTTGTCGGCGAGGATTAATTTATACAAGGCGTACAGGGCGTAGGTATATGAGTTTGCCCAGCTTGTATTTTTTACATTCTTTATGAAAGATTTGTCTATTGTTACAAACCAGCCTCCTTCAAAGAATCCTGCTCCCTCGCCATACTCTTGACCGCTCACAAGGTTCTTGGTGCGGATCATATCATCGGCGTAATCTTTTTTGCCAGTGGCGTACAGGAGCGCTACTGAGGCAAGAGCCAAGTCATCGTTGAATTCGTTATTGCCGTTGTAGGCGGGTGTACTCCAGCCAGCGGCCCATGTGTTGTTCTTGAACTTTTTGCCTCCGTCGTAGGTGCTTTTGCCTTGGGCGAGTGACTTGGCAAAGTCGTACATCTTTTCGGCGACCATCAGGCAGCTGTCTGCAAAGTCCTTGTCGTACTTGGCGTAGTCTTTGCTCAAGATGGCAAGCCCAGCAATGATTTCGCCTGCAATGTTAGAACCGAGTTCTCCGAGACGGACGTTTCTAGTGGCGGGGCCTCCGCGGTCTGTTGCAGCGAAAGATTTGTCTGTGGGTAGTTTGTCTTGGGCTTCTGGGCGACCCCACCAACTGTGGTCAGAGCCAAAGTTGCCCACGGAAACAGGCATGTCATCGATAACGCCCTTGGCGAATTTGAATGCTCTCAAGAAAAAGTCAGCGCCGTGCTTTGCTTCGCGTAATACGTCAGGCACCTTATCGGTGTTTACGAAATCAGCTTGGTTGTAGGCGTAGTGGTCCACATCCTTTGAGGGGTTGGTGGCGGACATCACGGCCAAGGCCATAAATGCGAAAGCCTGCGTCTGTGATTCCTTCAGGTGATCTCCGCAGTCATACCAGCCGCCGGCAAGAGAGCCGGCCAATGATTCATCGAATGCCCCGCGGACGTCTTCTGCATCTGTGACGATGGGACCGCCGCCATCCTTGGTATGGCTTGGGCCGTGGAACCAGGACTCTGAATTGCCGCTACGCTGGATGCCAAAGAACTTGAGCGTGGCGTCTTTTGCCATGGTGTAAACGTCGTTGCTAACAATAAAGGTGCTTGAAATATCGTTACCGACCTTGATGCGCAATCGTTCGTTCGTCGGTACAGATTCGGGAATTTTTCCGATTTGAATAATGCCGGATGGCCCTGTAAATTCAACCTTATAACGCTTTGAGTCGTTTGTTCTAGTGTCTGTGCCGGCGATAATGGTCCAGTCGCTTTGAGTTTCGACTGTGCCTTTGGTGAATTTTCCGGTCAATTTGGTCTTGAGCGATTTGCCGTATGCGTCGACGACTTCGAATTCCGTGGCGGAGCCGACATAGTAAAATTGGCGTTCCTTGTCGCTTTCAAGGTAGCCTGCCTGGTTCACGCGGATCGGTGAAATCTTGGTGTTGATGGCGTCGAAATAGGCTTGGTCCAATGTGTCGGGCATGAGCTCGCCGGCTTTGAATCTCTCAGGAGTTTTTGCCTCCGGGAGCATGCCGGTTTTCTTGGTAACGCTTGTATCAAATTCTTCGAAAGCCTTCTCATCCCAGCTTAACGGCCATGTGGGTCTGATCAAGTCGTAAGGCGTGGTTGCCGCGATGGAGGGCAATGCGCTAATAGCCACAATTGCCGAAGCAAATGTGATTCTGTTTGCCTTTATATTCATGAGTTTTCTCCTTAAATACAAAGGACAATATAAAAATTTAGGCTTTATTCGAATCTTAGTGCTTCTATCGGGTCGAGCCTGCTTGCCTTGCGGGCGGGGTACCATCCGAAGAATACGCCGGTGGCAAAGCACACGCCAAAGCTCACGATGACGCTTGTGACCGAGACGCTCATAGGCCAGTTCATCGCAAACTTTACAGTTTCAGAGGCGGCAATGCCAAGTGCAATTCCGATGGCTCCACCGAGCAAACTGATGATCACGGATTCAAAGAGGAACTGCAAAAGGATGTCGCGGCCGCGGGCGCCAATAGCCATGCGTAGCCCGATTTCCTTGGTGCGTTCTGTGACGGACACGTACATGATGTTCATGATGCCGATACCGCCAACAAACAAACTAATCCCTGCGATGGCGGTCAGCACAAGCGAGAGCATGTCAGAAGTGCTTGTGACCATCTGGATCATTTCTTCTTGCGTGAACACGCGGAACGGATCAGTCGGTTTTGTCCAGTTGCGGCGTTCCTTCAAAATGGTCATGATTTCTTCGGTGGCTTTTGCAGCGTAGCCTTCACCGATGGAGTTCGCGTAAATCTGTCGGATATTCGTCGTGGCGGAGAATCGCCTCATCACGGTCTGGTACGGAGTGAAAATCACATCGTCCTGGTCTTGCCCAAAATCACCGGAACCTTTAGCCTTGAGCGTGCCGATGACTTTCAGCGGAATGCTCTTGTAACGGATTGTTTTTCCGATGGGGTTTTCATCTGCAAAGAGGTTCTTCACTACGGTCTGTCCGATGACGCAAACTTTTGACATGCGGTCGGCTTCGTCGTCAAACATTACGCCATCTTCTATTTCGTAGTTGCGGATTTTGAGGTAGTCTGCAGAGACGCCGGAAAGTGTCGTGGGAGAGTTATTGTTTCCAACTATAGCCTGGCCCCCGATGGTTACCATGGGGGAGACGCCGTTGATGTAAGTTGCGTTTTCGCGGATGGCGATGACGTCTTCTTCTTCAAGCATCTCGGTCGATTCTGTCTGGACGCCACCGCGACGGCTTTGGTTTGGCATGATGGTGATGGCGTTTGTGCCCATCGCAGTCATCTGTTCCTTGATGGACTTCTTGGAGCCTTCGCCCATGGCGACCATGGTGATGACGGCCGCAACGCCGATGACGATGCCGAGCACCGAGAGGAATGTGCGCATGCGGTTGCGGAACAATGCGCGGAGAGCAATCTTAGCTAATGTAAACGGATTCATTCCACTTCTCCTTCGTCGTCGTCTTCAAAAGTTTCTGGTGGCGGGAGCATTTCAAATGCAACTTTGGCATTTTGCACTTTCTCGTTGATGACATCTTTTTTCAGTAAACCGTCGCGGAGGGTGATGGTCCTTCCGCTAAATGTGGCGATGTCGGGTTCGTGCGTCACGAAGGCAATGGTCTTCCCCTGACTGTGCAGTTCCTGGAATATCATCATGATTTCGTAACTCGTGCGGGTATCGAGGTTGCCGGTCGCTTCGTCGGCGAGAATAATTACGGGATCGTTCACGAGGGCTCGTGCAATGGCCACGCGTTGCTGCTGGCCGCCCGAGAGCTGGTTCGGCAAGTGGTTCATGCGGCTTTCGAGCCCGACCATCTTTAATGCTTCGATGGCGCGGTGGTGACGTTCCTCGGCAGAAATCTTGGAATTATATAATAGTGGTAGTTCCACGTTTTCGATGGCGGTCGTGCGGCTGAGCAGGTTGTAGCTCTGGAAAACGAACCCGAGCTTCTGGCTCCGGATGCGGGCGAGCGCATCGCGTTTTAATGTTTCGGTATGTTGGCCATCTAATATATAGTGTCCTGAAGTCGGGCGGTCCATGCACCCTAGTATGTTCAACATGGTAGACTTGCCGGAACCGGATGTACCCATGATGGTCACGAATTCGCCTGGATAAATATCAAAACTCACGCCGCGGAGGGCGTGTACAATTTCGTCGCCCATCTTGAAATCGCGACGCAGGTTTTGGACTGAAAGTATTGGTGAAACAGCTTGCATAAAGACCTTTTTTCTCGCTTCTTTAGATGCTCTAACCCGTTGATTGGGTTGCTTTTACGTCGCAAGTATATGAAATTTATCGGTTTCAGTGTTGAAACACTCTAAAAACATCAAAAAATCATATGATTGTTATGTTTCTGAACATAAACGTTAATTTTTTTTTTATTTTATATTCCGAATTGGACCACACTAGGTGGTTGGTTCATGTGTCCTTGGAGATTATTTGATGAATGAGAAAATGACTCAGAATGTTTCGAGTAAGTCAGATGATGACGAAATCGATATTCTTGAGATATTGGTGTATTTAAAAAGCAAGTGGAAATTCTTGCTCATTTTCTTGATTTTAGGTATTGGTTTCGGTGGCCTTTTTTCGATGTGGCTTCGTCCTTCTTTCAGAAGCGACATCCTTCTCCAGGTGAATGTTAAGGGAAACAAACAGGGTCTTGCCCTTGGTGAAATGGGCGCTCTGCTTGATGTTTCTACTCCGTCTGCTGCAGAAATGGAACTCCTCAAGAGCCGCGTTGTTCTCGACCAGGTCGTTGAAGATGAACGCCTCTGTTTTTCTGCTGTCCCGCTGAATAAGATGGACCGTCTCAAGCATCGTGAAGGTCGTATGGACCTTGAGCTTCTCTCGATTCCACGCGCCTTTGTCGAAGCTAAGGGTGAACTTATTGCTCGCGTAACGGCGGACTCTAGTGCATACGAAGTGCTCGGACTAGAGGGTGAGGTCGTGTTAAGTGGTTCTGTGGGCGAGACATACCGCAAACCGTTTGCCGGTGATACCTTGGTTATTTGCGTGAAGTCCTTGACTGCGACTGTTGGTCAGACGTTCTTGCTCAATGCTGTGCATCCGCAGACTGCTTCTGCAAGCCTTCTCAAAGGAATCAGCATTTCGGAAGAAGGTAAGAATTCCGGCATCATCAGAGTGTCGTTTGAACACCGCTATGCAGATCGCGTTGCTGCTATTTTGAACACTATAGCAAATACGTACTTGAAGCAGAATATCGAAATGCGCAGCGCCGAAGCTAAGAAAACCTTGGCGTTCCTCGAAGAACAGCTGCCGGGTGTCAAGGCCAAGCTCGATTCTGCCGAACAGAAGTTGACATCGTTCCGCCATGCCAATGGTACGATTGACCTTTCTGGTGAAACCCGCGTTCACTTGGAAAAGGATGTTTCCTTGCAACAGCGCCTGCTTGAACTTGAACAGAAAAAGCAGGAAGCATTGCGCTTGTTCCGCGCTGAACATCCGACGGTGCGTACGATTGAAGAACAGCAGTCCAGACTTCGCCGTGAAATCGCAAAGCAGCAGCGTTCTGCCGCAAGCTTGCCGGTTGTGCAGCAGGAAGTGCTTTCGTTGCAAGAAGAAGTTGAAGTCAACAACAAGCTTTATACAAACCTGTTGAACAATATCCAGCAGCTGCGCGTGGTGCAGGCGGGTGAAGTTGGCAACGTCCGCATTGTGGACCAGGCCTACGTTCCGCTTAAGCCGGCCAAGCCGAATCGCAAGCTGGTGTTCCTTGGCGTCGTTTTTGCATTCCTGCTTTTGGGTTGCTTCATTGTCTATGTCCGTCGCATGCTTTCGAATGGCGTCTGCAGCAGCAGCGAAGTTGAACAGGCGACAGGCATTGGCGTCTATGGCAAGCTCCCGATGCTCGATGGAAAGACGCAGAACGATGTGTATAAACCTTGCGTTTCCACGAATCCGGATGATCCGTTTGCGGAAGGTATTCGCGCTCTCCGTACGGCTCTCGAATTTTCTGTCTTCTCTGACGGCAAGAAGATTCTCATGGTTTCTGGCCTTGTGCAGGGTGTCGGTAAGTCTTTTGTCTCTACAAACCTTGCTGCATCTTTTGCCATGTCCGGCAAGAAGGTGTTGCTGGTCGATATGGACCTTCGTCGCGGTCATCTATTTAAGCACAGCCAGAAGGGCTTGTGCGAAATGCTCGAAAAAGAAGACTATAGCGATGAATATGTCGTTCATGTGATGGACAATTTCTACGTTTTGGGTTCAGGTGCTCGTGTCGTTAACCCGGGTGGACTCCTGAACAGCTCTAGATTTAGCGCTTTCCTTGATGCATTCAGGGATAAGTATGACTTGATTGTTCTGGATACTCCCCCGGTATTCCAGTGCAGTGACGCATTGCTTGTCGAAAAGCATGCGGACTATCTGTTGTGTGTTTTGAAGCATGCAGCTCATACCATTGAAAGCATCCAAGATGCCTTGAATACTTTTGACCGCAGTACGGAAACACCGTTACAGAAGGCTTTCGTCTTCAATAAGTGCGAACGTCATGCGGGGTACGGCTATGGTAGTTACGGCTACTATGGCTATCACAAGAAATATTAACCAATAACAAGGAGAATAGATGAAAAAAATAGTCGCAATGTCTCTCTTGGCCGGTAGCTTCGCTTTCGCGCAGTCCGGCCTGACGGGCGGAGCCGATGGTCTCAATCAAAAGACTGCTCAGACTCTTGGTCAGGGTGGTTTTGTCGCTACTGTCGGTGGCAATGTCTCTTATGACTCATGGTCACTCTCTCGTGGCGGCCAGATTTCCAAGGCTGGTCAGAAGGACACGTTCCATGGCAATGATGGAAGCCTTACGGGTTTCGTCAGCTTTGCTGGTGGTGCAACCGAATTCTTGGACATCGGTCTTACCCTCCCTCTCTACTACGACCATGCCAATGCTCACAAGATTCCGGAAGGTGACTTGTGGAAGGCTAGCCGTGGTGACCTCGAACTTTGGGCAAAGGCTAAGCTTCCGTTTGACGAAATGACGGACGGCGTTTTCAACGCAGCTGTTGCCGCTCAGTTCTACTTCCCGACTGGTGACAAGTCCGTCGGTGTTCGTCCGCGTCATGCTTGGTACTTGCACGCTGATGGTGGTGAAACCCATCCGTACACCCTCCGCAACATGGCTTTCGGCGGTGAATTGATCCTCACTCTCGACCTCCAGAAGGTTGGCGCTCCGCTTCGTTTCAACGGTAACGTCGGTTTCGTCGGCACCGTGACGAAGGGTTCTAACACCTTGGTCTACGGTGGTGGCATCAACGTCCTCCCGACCGATTGGATGGACTTCTTCATTGAAGCTAACGGTGAATTCCGTGTAGAAAAGGGTGCTTATCCGCGTGACCCGGGTTACGATCCGTTCACCCTCACTCCGGGTTTCCGTTTCCACCTCCCGGCAAACATCGACATCGCCCTCGGTCTCGATGTGGGCATCCGTGCACTCTCCAACTTCACTTGGAAGTACAAGGACGAAATGCACAGTGCTGAACTCTACCAGCTCCACTACGGTGACAAGCATGGTAACAAGATCGTTTACGGTTACACCCCGACTCCGCGCTATGCCGGTACCGCCGCCCTCTCTTGGCGCTTCGGTAACGTCCGTGGTGCTGACGAAGATAACGATGGCGTAGCAAACAATATCGACCAGTGCGCAGGCACTCCGGCTGGTGCTGTTGTTGACGCTAACGGCTGCCCGGTTGACGCCGACAACGACGGTGTCTTCGACGGTCTCGACCAGTGCGCTGAAACTCCGGCTGGTGCTGTGATTGACGCTGCTGGCTGCCCGGTTGACTCCGACAATGACGGTGTTGCTGATGGCATCGACCAGTGCGCTGAAACTCCGGCTGGCGTTGTTGTTGACGCTGCTGGCTGCCCGGTTGACTCTGATAAGGATGGCGTTGCCGACTACCTCGACAAGTGCCCGAACACTGCTACTGGTGCTCCGATCGACGCTGCTGGTTGCCCGCTCGATGGCGACAACGACGGTGTTGCTGATTACCTCGACCAGTGCGCTAATACTCCGGCTGGTGTTGCTGTTGACGCTAAGGGTTGCCCGGTTGACGCTGACAATGACGGCGTTGCTGACTACCTCGACAAGTGCCCGAACACTGCTGCTGGTCTCCCGGTCAATGCTGATGGCTGCAGCCCGGATACCGATAAGGACGGCATCGTTGACGCTCTCGACAAGTGCCCGAATACTCCGGAAGGCGTCTCTGTTGACGAAGTTGGTTGCCCGGTTGACTCCGACAAGGATGGCGTTGCCGATCACCTCGACAAGTGCCCGAACACCCTCGTTGGCGTTGCTGTTGATAAGAACGGCTGCCCGAACAAGAACCAGGATCTCGACAAGCTCAAGAAGGGTATCCAGTTCAAGTCCGGTTCTGCTAAGCTCACTGCAAGCAGCAACAAGACCTTGAACAACATCGCTAAGTTGCTCAAGAAGCTCCCGGCCGTTAACCTCGAAGTCCAGGGTCATACGGACGACAGCGGTAAGGAAGAAAAGAACAAGAAGATCTCCGAACAGCGTGCACAGGCTGTTGTCAAGTACCTCGTCAAGAAGGGCATTGACAGCGAACGTCTCCGCGCAGTCGGTTACGGTTCTGACAAGCCGATCGCTGATAACAAGACGAAGAAGGGCCGCAAGCTCAACCGCCGTGTTGAACTCGTTCCGTTCGAAAAGTAATCTTCGATCTTAACTGAGAACTAAAAAGGGGCGTCCGCAAGGACGCCCTTTTTGTATATGAAGAATGATATAAGCCGCTGCGTGTACTGCGCAATACAAAAGGCGCACGGATAACCCGTGCGCCTTTTCTAATAACTAGTAACTAAACTTTAAATTTTGGTAGCCCAAAATAACTGGATCCTTCGACTCTCCCTATTGGGGTCGCTCAGGATGACCGTTCCTAGTTCTGAATTACTTCTTAAACACCCACTTCTTATAGAGTGTGAAGCTTACGAGCACGTAAACGACATTTGCAACGAAGCTTGCGAATGTCGTCGGCTTCATGAACTTCGAAACGAATTCTGTGAAGCTTGCGCACCAAGCGGCGTTTTCGAGCACGTAAATGCTTCCTTTGAGGACCGCCAGGTTCACGAGATACGAGCAGAGGAATACGACGATGAATCTTATGACTTCGGCGCGCTTCTTGTTTGTGCTCTTGAAATTCCAGATGCGGTTCATGATGTAGCTGTTGAGCCCGCCGGCGACAAATCCCAAGAAGTTTGAAAGAACTACGTCCCAGTCTAAGACTTCGTGCAAAAGCCAGACTGTAAAGAATGTAATGGCGGTGTTCATTACACCGATAGCGTTGTATTTGATAAAATGTTTCACGGCGGTAAAAATACTATTTTTTGCTACGATATGACCTGGATTACAACTAAGAAATGCAGTGCTGCCAGCGCTGCAGATATGATTCGTAATGGCGATGTTCTCGGGGTTTCTGGATTTACTTTGGCTGGATACCCCAAAGCGGTTCCCTTGGCAATTGCTGCGCGCGCTGAAAAATTGCACGAAGCAGGTCAGGAATTTAAGGTAACGTTGTTTGCAGGTGCCTCGACGGGCGACAGTTGCGATGGGGCTCTTGCCCGCGCAAAGGCAATGTCTCTTCGCATGCCTTACCAGTCCAATCCGAGCTTGCGCAAGGCGATTAACGATGGCAGTATTCGTTACATTGACGCTCATCTCGGTAAGATGGGTTACCTTGTGCGTACTGGGGCTGTCCCTGCGCCGACGGTTGCAATTATAGAAGTTTCTGCAATTTTGCCGGATGGCCGTGTCTGCCTCTCGACTTCGGGCGGTAACTCCGTTTGCTATCTGGAAATGGCACCGAAGATTATTTTGGAATTGAATACACGCTTGGGCGATAGCTGCATCGGCATGCACGATAACGCTCTTCCGGAACTCCCACCGCATGCAAAACCGCTTGCGATTTACAGTGCCGGAGATCGCGTGGGTGGTGAATTTGTTCAGATTGACCCGAACAAGGTCATTGCGATTGTCGAAAACGAAGCATATGACGAAGTGACTCCGTTTGTGGAACCTGATGAAGTCTCGAAGAACATCGGCGAACGCATCTTGGACTTTATCCGATTCGAAGAATCGCATGGCAGGCTCCCGAAGGGGCTTGCTTACCAAAGCGGTGTTGGCAAGGTGGCGAATGCGGTACTTTGCGCGATGGCTGACGATGACCGCCTGGGACAAATTGACCTTTACACCGAAGTGATTCAGGAAGCGGTGCTTCCGCTTTTGAAAAAGGGCAAGCTCGGCATCGCCTCTGGAACGGCCTTGACGCTTTCACAGGCGGCGCAGAAGGAATTTGTTGAAAACAGCGCTGAATGGAAAAAGCATTTCATTATCCGCCAGCAAGAAGTGAGCAATAGTCCGGATGTGATTCGTCGCTTGGGCGTGATTTCTATGAACACGGCTCTAGAAGCGGATATCTTTGGCAACGTGAATAGCTCGCTTGTGTGCGGTTCTGCGATGATGAACGGCATTGGCGGCTCGGCTGATTTTGCACGAAATTGCGCACTCGGATTTTTCCTCACGCCGTCTGTGGCAAAGGGCGGTGCGATTTCGAGCATTGTGCCTTACGTGAGCCATGTGGACCATACCGATCACGACACGCAGATTTTTGTGACGGAACAGGGACTTGCAGACCTTCGCGGTTTGCCGGTCGAAGAACGCGCCCGCCTGATTATCAAGAACTGTGCCCACCCGGATTACCGCGATGCTCTCACGGATGTTCTGGAGTACGGTCTCAAGCATGCAAAGGGCGTCCATTTGCCGCTTGCGCTTTCCCGCGCTTTCGAAATGCACACCCGCTTCTTGGAAACAGGCAAGATGCTCTAAAAGTTCTTGATAGCTGATTGAACGGTCACTACAGATTGTATAATAAAGCACCTTTTTAAGGTGCTTTATTTTGTAATGTCCTATTGCGTAATTTGTGTAAAAATTATATTTTTGTTACGGGGTGTTTTCGTGTGGTAAAACTTGATGGTAAAGGGGTTTTTCTATGGGATTCTTTTTGCAAAAGAATTTTAGAGACCGTTCTTTTTGGTCTCGCGTAACATTTCCTATTTTGTTGGCAACGCTATTTGTAGCGTGTGGCGAAGACACCGTAAATAATTCAGACCAGTTTTCAAAAGATGATCCTGAGTTGTCTAGCGCCGATGATAGCGAAGTGTCCTCTTCTAGCGTAGCTTCTGGTAGCAAGCGCTCTTCGAGCAGTTCTAAGACTTCTGTCACGGATTCCCTTTCATCGCAGTCGGATGAAGATTTGGTAAACGACAGCCTGCTTGATGTCGCCTATGTTCTTGTGGATGGAACGGTTTCTGGTACGATTGCGTTAGACGGATTTGCAAAGTCGGCCAAGATCAACATGGTGCAGCTTGATTCTGCCGATGGCTACAAGGAAACGAAAATTGAATTTTCGGGTGATATCGGCAAGAATGGCGATTATGAAATCAAGAAGATCAACTTGCCTCAGCCTTATGTGATGTTCTCTGCAGAAGGTACGGTTGAAAATGTTGTCGATGGAACGTCTTCTACGGTTACGCTTTCGACGCTAGGCGATATGACCTCTGGGGAAGTTTTCAACTTGAACTTGCTCACGACGCTTGAAGCGGAACGTACAAAGGAACTTTTGGGCGGAAAGAATAAAGCTTCGGTCGAAGCGACAAAGTATGAGGCTGCCGAAGACGTGTGGAACATGTTCCACCTGGAATCGATTGATTTCGATATTACCGAAAATATTCACGTATCGGATGCCGGTGAGTCTGGGGCTGCATTGCTTGCTGCTACGATCTTGTTGCAGGCTGGCTCCGATGGCGATTTTGCGAAGTTCTTTAAGGCCGTTGTTGCCGATATCCGCAAGGATGGCAAGTGGGATGACGCCGATGCAAGGATTGCCATTGCTGACTGGGCTTTGGCAAACGACCTCAAGGATGGCTATGCCGCGCTCCGCAAGACTCTTGAAAAGCGACTGGGCAAGGCTGCTGAATTTGAATGGTACCTTAAGAACTTTTATTTGAATGAACTGAAATTCCCGGCTTGCGATGACGAGTCTGTCGATGATGTTTTCTTTGTCGGTAATAAGTCTAGCAAGTTCTATGCGGCAAATTACAGCGATGTATCGAAGTCGACGGAACGCTTTGTCTGTGATGAAGAAAAAGGCTGGATTGCGATTCCAGACGAAATGAAGGATTTCATAGACGATGCAACTCCTGCTGAAGATGGCGAAGTGCGTCGTGGCGCATTCTCGGGCAAGTTCTTTGTGTACGATGGCAAAAAGAAAGAATGGCGCGAAGCAACCGCTGTTGAAAAGGACCGCTATTTTGTCCTTGCCTCCAATGCTAAGGAATTTGTCGATATTCAGGATGTCTACGAAAGCATCAAGGACGATGAACGCGTGATCTTTGTGCTCCGCCATGCAGAACGTGGTACCGATACGAGCAAGGGCGGGACGCTGACGAGCGATGGTAAGAAACAGTCCGAAGAAGTCGGTGCTCGACTCACGAAGTTCAAGGAAGACTTTGTTCTTGGTGCCTCTGAATTTTTGCGCGCTCACCAGACTGTAGAAAGTATTGCGAAGGGCCGCGGTCAGCAATCCGATATCCGTGATACGATTCCGCAGTTGAATGACGACTGGTATTCCAAAAATGCCGAGGCCGTCGAAAAGGCGAAGAATGAATGCGGTGGCGGCTGGGAAGTGACTTCCAAGTACGCTTACACGGGTGCTTATTCGACAGGTGCCGATGCAGCATACTATGATCTTGCTGAACGCTCGGTGGAGCTCATCGAGGATGTGCTTTTGAAAAAGTACCCGACAGAAAAGTTTGTGCTCCTCAGTTCGCATGACAAGTTGATGGTGCCGCTTGTTGCCTACTGCTCAAATTTGCAGGTGGAACTCAAGAAATATGATGGTGGCAAGTGGATTAACTACTTGGCTGGTGTTGCCATTATCATTGACAAGGACGGAAATCGCCGATATGTGGCTATTCGCGGTTTGGAATCTGGATACGCGAACTAAAAATTACTAACATTCAATCCATGCGGGTTTGGATATTAGCTTTATTGGTTTTGCTATGGGCGGGTTGTGATTCCGTCCGTTATGGCTCTGATTTATGCGAAGGCGACGAATGCGAGGCGGTGGTAGATTCTAAAAATCCTCAGGATTCGTTGTCTTCAGAAAAAGCACCCAAAGACGGTAAGAGCAGTTCGTCGGTGAGCAGCTCTTCGCAAAGGGATGTTCTCCGTTCCTCGAGTTCTGTTAAAGATTCTGTTGTTGCCAAGCCCATTACCGATACGACTATTACCGGGAATTACACTTGCAGCGATGGCGAACTGATTCCGGTTGATGATGAAACGGCTGTTGATGACGATGCTACTGATTTTCGCAGGGCTGGCGTTGCCATTAAGGGCTTTGCTGAGAAGGGACCGTTCCGTTACGGTACGTCTGTGAAGATTGTGGAACTTGATAGCCTGAAGCGGCTTGCCGATTCCAAGCGGACTCACGAAACCTGCATTGTCACTTCGAATGGAACCTTTAGTTTTGACAGTGTCAACCTTGTTTCGCCTTATGTGAGAGTCGAAGCAAATGGTTATTATATGAACGAATTTACGGCGAGTCTTTCGACATCGCTTGTAAAGCTCAATGCAGTTGTGGACTTGTCCAAGCGCGATTCTTTTAACGTGAATATCCTGACGCACATGGCTGCCCCACGTGTGATGAAGCTTGTCGAAGATTCGGGCAATAACCAGCCGATTGGAAGCCAGAGCGGGCGTGCATTGAGCGACGTGCTTTCTTCGTTCGGCATAAGCCTTGGCGGATCGTCTAGCGGAACAGGCTTTGGTCAGGGATTCCCTTGGGGGCGTGGTCAGACGACAGCATCCTCGGACACCTCTGCAGAAGATATTAGCTTGTTTGGTTCTGGCGACTACAGTGCCGCGCTCCTTGCGGTTTCTGTGATGATGCAGAGCTATGCGCCGGATGGCGATTTCCTTTCGCAGGCAGACTATATTGCAGAAGATATTCGCGGCGATGGCAACTGGGGCGATAACGCTTCGAAGGCGAAACTTGCAGATAAGCTGTTGATTCTCGATGCTGAAGGTGGCCTTGCAAAAATCCGCAAGAACATGGAAGGCTGGAAGCTTGGCGATGTGCCGAACTTTGAAAAGCATGTGCGCAATTTCTGGACGAGTACGCATGGCTTTGAATCTTGCAATGCGATGACCAATGGAATGGTGAAGCATGTGGGCAACAGCCAGAGCGAGTATTTTGTCTCTTACTATGAACAGCCCGAAGGTCCGCGTATCCGCTTTATTTGCGATGGTTCCATCAAGGCCTGGCGCGTGGCGACGGACCTTGAAAAGGATACGGTAGGCTTTGGCGCTGGCGATTACGATGGCCAGATCAAGAATGGTAAAATCAATGCCGATAAGTTCTACGTTTACGAACAGAGCAAGAAGTCTTGGCGTGAAGCAACCTCGGATGATATTCAGGAATTTGTCGATGTCGAAGATGTCTTGAAGAAACTTGCTCCTGGCGAAAAGGTCATCTTTATCTTGCGCCATGCCGAACGCACGGACGATACGGGTAAAAACGGTCACTTGACGGCTAATGGCAAGACACAGTCGCAGTCGGTGGGCGCTAAGCTTAAAGGCGAAAACATTTACTTTGTGAATTCGACGTACACGCGTAGCTACGAAACCTGCGAGAACGTGGCGGCGGGTGCGGGCGTCACGAGCATGGGTAACGACACTTTGCCGGAACTCGATGGCGACTGGTTCGTGAAGGCCGAAAATAAGTTTGAAACGTACAAGAACAACAATGGCGGTGGCTGGGTTGTCGCTTCGGAATATGCGTACAAAGGAAGCTATACCGATGCATACTATCCTCTACAGTCCCGTGGCGAAGAATTTATGACCGAGATTGTGATGCCCCGCTTTGCGAAGGTAAACCGCGTAGGCGTGTGGATTTCCCACGACATGATGGTTGTGCCGCTGACGGCGTTCTGCACGAACGGCAAGGCAAATCTCCGCTATTTCGACACGAAACAGTGGATCAATTACCTCGCTGGTGTGGCAATCATCCTGGGGACCGACGGTACCCTCCGTTATGAGCCTGTGAAGGGTCTTTCTTCCGGTACGATGACGATGTAAAATCCCTAAAATTGCTATATTCACGCGCGTTGATTTTTATCAAACAGTTCACTTAATTAAACATGGACGCATTCCGATATGAATGATACACTAAAGAAAGCTATGCTTTTTGCCGCGGTGACAACGGTTTCCGGTGCCTTCGCGTCTGAGATCGTAGCTCAACCTGCTGCTTCCAAGGCTGCAAAGGTTGGCCGTTTTGACGAGCAGATTGCTCTGATGCCGGACTCCATTGCCGCTCCGCTTAAGGAACAGCTCAAGTGGATGGATGAATCTACTGTTTTCCAGATTGTGGAAACTCACGGTGGTGGCTATTCCATTCTTTATAAGACATACGAACAGTCCGTTCGCGCCCGCGATATTCGCGATTCCGTTGAAAATGCCAACGGTACGGCTGTGCTTCCGATTGCTAAGGCTAAGCTCGGCAGCGAATACTGCCAGGGCAAGATGGAAGGTGGCAAGTGCCATGGTGAAGTCCAGAAGTTCACCCTTGGCAAGCTCGTCGAATTCCAGGCAACAGGCCTCATCGTCGTGATGTCTGTGATCATTGGCCTCCTCGTCCTCTGCACTATCATGAGCGCAATCATGAAGAAGCTCGGTTTGGACAAGGTCAAGGCTCCGGCTCCTGCTAAGAAGGCTGCTCCGGCCGCTGCCGCTGCTGCCGCTCCGGCTCCTGCGGTTCGTGCTCCGGCTCACTGCGACTGGGATCCGAATGCAAAGAGCATCCATCCGGGATTCACCAACAAGCAGCTCCAGGCGTTCCTCGGCATTGCCGCCGTCGCCGCTCTCGAAGAACATCCGGGACTGACAAATGAACAGTTCCTCGTGATCGCTACCGCTGCTGCAACGCAGGCTCTTGGTCAGCCCTGCCGCGTGACCGCTTACAGAAACATTAACTCCCCTGCTTGGACGATCGTCAAGTAAGGTTCAACTTTTAAAACTTAACAGGCTTTTAAGCCAGGAAAAATAAAAATGAAGAAAACAGTCCGTATCAGTTTCGAAGGCAAGACCTACGACGTCGAAGTAGAAGTTCTTGATTCCGCAGTTGCTGCAGCTCCTGCTGCTCCGGTTGCCGCTCCGGCACCGGCTCCTGCTGCTCCGGCAGCCGCTCCGGCCGTCGCTGGTGGCACCGAAGTCAAGAGCCCGCTCGCTGGCTCTGTGTTCAAGC
Organism: Fibrobacter sp. UWB3; assembly: GCF_002210405.1. Taxonomy (NCBI): domain Bacteria; kingdom Pseudomonadati; phylum Fibrobacterota; class Fibrobacteria; order Fibrobacterales; family Fibrobacteraceae; genus Fibrobacter; species Fibrobacter sp. UWB3. Next base: position 18,594 of record NZ_MWQJ01000010.1, on the reverse strand, counting down.
TCAAGGTCAACGTTGGTGACACTGTTGCTGCCAACCAGGAAGTGGCTGTTATCGAAGCCCTCAAGATGGAAAACCCGGTCGTCGCTCCGTGCGCAGGCAAGGTTACCTCTATCTCCGTCAAGGAAACCGACACTGTTACTGATGGCCAGGTCTTGATGACCATTGCCTAATGAGGTAAAAGTCAATGAGTGGAATTATTAACTCAGTCGCGGACTTCGCCTCGAGCACAGGATTCGCGCAGATTACCGTTCCGATGGTAATCATGTGGATCGTGAGCTTCGTGTTGATGTTCCTTGCGATTGTCAAAAAATACGAACCGCTTCTGCTCTTGCCGATTGCTATCGGTGCACTTGCGGTGAACATCCCGTCCGTCGCGTTCTACGACGGTGGCTGGAGCATCGAAGGTATGTTCAGCCCGACTGGCGGTCTCTACTACTACATCAGCCAGGGTATCCATCTGGAACTCTTCCCGCCCATCATCTTCTTGGGCGTGGGTGCCATGACGGACTTTGGACCGCTTATCGCTAATCCGCGTACGCTCATCCTCGGTGGTGGCGCACAGTTTGGCGTGTTCATGACCATGTTTGCAGCTGTCGCTCTCGGTGGCTTTACGCTCGGTGAAGCAGCTTCCATCGGTATTATCGGTGGTGCTGACGGTCCGACGTCCATCTTCACTGCGAACAAGCTTGCTAAGCACCTCATCGGCCCCATCGCCGTTGCTGCCTACACCTACATGGCTCTCGTGCCGCTCATCCAGCCGCCTATCATGCGCGCTATGACGAACGACGCTGAACGCAAGATTCGCATGAAGGCTCTCCGCCAGGTTTCCAAGGCCGAACGCATCGTGTTTGCCGTGATGGTGATGATCGTTTGCGTGCTCGTCGTGCCGGATGCTTCTGCCCTTATCATCATGCTTATGATGGGCAACATCTTCAAGGAAGCTGGTGTCGTTGAACGCCTCGTGAAGACTTCTTCGAACGAACTCATGAACATTGTGACGATCTTCCTCGGCACGTCCGTGGGTCTCACGATGTCTGCTGACATCTTCCTCAAGCCGCAGACTCTCATGATCATCGCTATGGGTGTGGTTGCCTTTGGTTTCTCCACTTTCGGCGGTTTGCTCCTCGCAAAGATCATGAACAAGTGCTCTCCGAAGAACCCGGTGAACCCGCTTATCGGTTCCGCAGGCGTTTCTGCTGTGCCGATGGCTGCCCGTGTTTCTCAGGTTGAAGGTGCCAAGTATGACCCGCAGAACTTCCTCCTCATGCACGCTATGGGCCCGAACGTGTCCGGCGTGATTGGTACGGCAGTTTGCGCTGGTTATATGATCAGCCGCTTGAGCTAGTTTACTGATTCGTCATTGCGAGCAGCGCGAAGCAATCCCAAGATTTTACTGGATCCTTCACGTTGTTCAGGATGACGAAATGAAAACTTTAAATTCCCTCGGCATTACGCCGGGGGATTTTTTTGTTTTATAGAATTTCACTTTTGTTTTATGGATAAATACTTTTTTGTGTTTTATTTTATAATTGTTGAAATTTGTTTAAAAACGCCATTTTTGTTTTCGCAAAAATATTGCAGACAAGAGTGTGATTTTTTAATTTTAAATTCATGAAGTCTGTAACTGAATATAAGGAATACCGCGAATATGTGCTGGATTACTATCGCGAGCGCAAGCGGTGTTCTGCTTTTACATGGCGTGAATTTGCAAGGCTGGCTGGGTTTGCATCAGGTTCTTATTTGAAGCTTGTGTGTGACGGTAAGACTCGTCTCCGTGAAGAAGGTGCGAAAAAGACGGCGCTTGCCATGGGTTTGGCAGGTTTCGAATTAGATTATTTTGTCTTGATGGTGCGTTATGAAAACGCCAAGACCGATCAAGAAAAGAAGAAGTGCTTTGAAGAGATACAGGCTCTTGGCGATGCGAACCGCGTGAAAATTCTCGGAAGCGAAATGTACACCTTCTATGAAACCTGGAAACATTCCGTGGTTCGCGAGCTGGCGGTTGCCATGCCTGGCGCAAAGCCGAACGAAATTGCCAAGGTGTGCAAGCCAGCGATTTCTGCGGCGGATGTCAGCGAAAGCTTGCGTTTTTTGGTCAAGACTGGCTTTTTGACGCGCGATATCAAAGGAAATTATCACCAGGCGAATGTTTCGCTGTCGACTGGAAATCTGAACGTGGTTGCCGTGGCGGTACATTCGCTATTGCGGCAGATGGGCGAATTTGCATTGGACGCTTTGGATAAGCTCCCCATTTCGGAACGTCACTTTAGCGGAATTACAATGGGCGTGACGGAAGAAAGTTATGCCAAAGTCGTTCATGAAATTGCGGCGTTCCGCAAGCACATCGTTTCGATGGTCGCGAACGATAAAAACCCTAAAAAAATTTGTCGATTGAATGTTCAGTTTTTCCCGCTGACGGAAGATTTGACATAAACGAGTGAGAATGATGATGAAGATGATGAAGCTTTTGTTGATGCATGCGCTAGGTCTTGCGATTTGCGCATGCACAGAGAACAATCCTTCTTTGGAATTGGCCGTAGATGAAGACCCTGCAATTCCTGGCAAGGAAATTACAGGCGTGTCGCAAAAGGGGCCGTTTTTGCTCGGTTCTTCTGTGACGATACAGGAACTTGACGGTGATTCGTTGAATCAGACGGGAAAGAGTTTTAAAGCATCTGTTAAAAGCAAGAGCGGAGACTTTGCGGTAAATGTGGAAGACCTGGTCTCGCAATATGTGCTTCTTGAAATTAAGGGCTATTATTATAATGAAGTGACAGATGAAAACTCTGAAGGCGTGATTATGTTGAACGCTGTTGCTGATTTGAATGACCGTGATCGCGTGAATGTGAATGTGTTTACGCATTTGGTAACGGACCGCGTATTGCATTTGGTACAAAAGCAGGGAATGTCCTTTGCCGATGCCAAGAAACAGGCCGAAAAGGAAATTTATTCGTCGTTTGGATTTGTAGGCGAATTGCCGCCTCCTGAAGATATGAATGTTCTTTCTTTTGACGATGGTGCAGGGGCACTTCTTGCTGCCAGTGTTTTGTTGCAAAATGAAGGATCTTCTGCGGATCTTTCCGAAAGACTAGCCTTGGTTTCGCTTTCTATTGCGGATAGCGGTGTATGGAACGACTCCATAAAGACTGAAGTTGCGGATTGGGCGATGTACGCAACTGCAGATCTTTTGGGAGATTATGAATCCGGTTGGTTGTGGTGGCGGGTTCAGGGTAACATGGCGCGTTTTATATATCATATAGATTTATGGGATCATCGTTTTGAACTTGACCGTTATCCTCTCCCACCTTTTGAAAAGTATATCAATAATTTTTGGTCAAATGTGTATGGTCTAGGCGTATGTTCTGAATCGAATAAAGGTGAAGTAAAGTTGAATGAAAACAAAGAAAGTCGTTTTTATAAACATGCTTTTGCATGTAACGATAGTTTGCGATGGATGATCAATGCAGAGTACCTTCAAAACAAGTATTATGAAATGAATTCTGACGGTGAGACCCAAAAGAGGTGGAGCGCTGCAAATATGCAGTGTGATGAAAGCTTGTCCTCATTTGAAGAACCGGAAAAGCGTTGTGGAATTTATGGAGGCGTGTTTAGCTTTGATAATGCGGATAGTGCTTGCAAAGGCAAATATGGTTATTGGCTTAATGGAGTTTATTATAGATTCAGCCATGTGCCCACTCGTGCGGAAATGCAATCGTTGATTGATTCGTATGGCGGGGCCGCCGAAGCGGCTGCCGGCTTGCGCTCCCCAAGCGGTTTTGCGGCGTTGCTGGGAGGATATCATGACCCTGATGTGGATTCCCTTTATGTCGGGTTCGGTGAATCAGCGATGTTTTGGACATCGTCAAGTGAAATCTTTGACAGTGATGTGTACTATTACTTTATGCGAGTCGATTCTAATGAAGCTGTGATTGACAGTACTCGTAATCCGAATTTGGAAATGTCTGTCCGCTGTGTGGTTGAAGATGGTTATGAAGAATAGGATGGTGAATATGAAAAAGATTTTTGGAATACTTGCATTTGCAGGATTGCTTGTCAGTTGTTCGACGGACGGTGTTGTTGCCGAACCAGAAAATGATAATTCGTTGGAAACAGAAAAGCCATTAAAATTGACTATCGTAGGTGAATCTCAGAAAGGACCGTTTTTTGTTGGTTCTTCTGTAACCGTACAGGAAATCGATAGCACTTCTTTTGTCCAGACTGGAAAGAGTTTCAAGGGAAAGGTCGTGAATGAAAAGGGAGGTTTTTCTGTTGAAAATGTGAAAGTATCCTCTCCGTATGCGCTATTGGAAGTTGAAGGATATTTTAGGAACGAAATGACTGGAGTAAAATCGCAAAATACGATAAACATGGTGGCGATATGCAATATGACGGACCGTTCCCAGGTGAATATCAACTTGCTTACCCATCTGGAATTTGAACGCGTTCAAACGCTTCTTGCACAAGGCATGACCATTGCAGAAGCGAAACGCAAGGCCCACGAGGAAATATTCTCGGTGTTTTTCGGTAGCAGCAATTATGAAATGCCTGAAGATTTGGACATTTTTGGTGGGAGTGATTCGGATGGCGCCTTGCTTGCGATATCCGTACTTATGCTGGGGAATGCCAGTGAAGCTGAATTTATGGAACGCTTGCTGAAGTTGGGGTTGGACCTTGCCGATGACGGAATATGGAATGATTCGCTTCTTAAGGCTGAACTTGCGGATTGGGCTTGCATAACGGATTTGACGGACGGGTTTCCGTTTATTCGCCACAATATGGAGTCTTGGAAGCTGTCGGATAGTGTTGCCCGTTTTGAACCTAAGATTCGAGCATTCTGGGAAGATTTGTACGGACTTGGAGAATGTGGTACGAATGAAGTGGGAACCGTAAAGAAGAATAAGCTCTCTACAAGTTCTTTTTATGCTATGGAATTTAAATGTAGCGAAGCGGGGCGTTGGGAAAAGGATTACTTAGGTCGCTTTTTAGGGTGCGATTCGTGTGGTCTTTTGAATGATGGCCGTAATGGAAAAATTTATAAAACTATAAAGATGAATGGTTTGAATTGGATGGCGCAAAATCTCGATTATGATATTGATGTATCGTTGTCCACAGTTGATAGCGTTTGCCCTACGGGCTGGCGGCTCCCGACACGTACTGAACTTAAGCGCCTCCTTGAATATGCTTCAAAGGATGGGTATGAAAGCTGGCTTTCTGAAAATGGTTGGCATGCGACATCTGGGAATTATTGGAGTTCTACAAAAGATCTCTATTCTAAGGATCGGGTTGATCGCAATACGAATTTGGTGAGAGGAGAATTATGGAGACTTGATGTTTCAAGCATGTTTTGGGAACAACTTGATGGCTCGGAGACTGGTGTCCGTTGTGTAGAAGGGGAACCTCCTGTGCCTGATATTTTGCCTGTCAGCGAAGCTGTTCCGGGAACATTTACAGATGAAAGAGATGGAAAGATTTATAAAACGGTTACGATAAAAAATCAGGTATGGATGGCGGAAAAAATGAACAGTGCCATTGGGGATACCGTTATGATATCGTATGTGACTGGTTACCCGTATAACCCGCGTTGCTTGACGGCGACACCTTATTCGCAACCGGATAAGCAGACGGAATGTGCTGAGGGAAGAAAATATACATGGGCTGATGCGCAGACTATTTGCCCTGAAGGTTGGAAACTCCCGAGTAAGGAAGATGTTGAACAGCTGCTTGATTTGGTAGGCGGGGCGATAGGATCCTCTCCTTTATTGACGACTGGATATTATAACAGCGAGAATATATACGGCTTTTCAGCTTGGAGCCCAGGGGACTATCTATATGTAGAATCAAAAAATCCTTTTGACGGTTCGATAAGAGGAGGCGTGCAGGATGTCAGAATTGCATTTTGGTTGTCGGATTCTGAAGATGCCGCAAATGCATATCTGTGGATTATGGATAGATATGATTCGTCTTTTGATACCTATGAAAAAAAAGAGAATATTTCTGTTCGTTGTATGAAAAATCTTTAGTGCCCAGGAGCAAATAAACGAGTGAGTGGAATTATGAGAATTAAAAAGTATTTATTGATTGCCTTGTCGGGAATCTTTTTTGCGGCGTGTTCTGGAAGAGATTTTGCAGGAACAAGTGAAGAAAGCGAAGGCGTTGTTGCTATCAAGGATAAGCAAATTGCCGGTGTGACGCAAAAAGGGCCTTTCTTGCTCGGCTCCTCGGTGACAATCCAAGGCCTCGATGGCAATACTTTGGTACAAACAGGGAAGAGCTTTAAGGCTCTTGTCAAAAGTAACAAGGGCGACTTTGAAATCAAGGATGTTAGCTTATCTTCGCAATATGCGCTTTTTGAAGTCAACGGCTATTTCCGTGATGAATATACCGGGAATATTTCTGATATCAAGATTTCTTTGAATGCGATTGCTGATTTGAAAGATCGTAATCGCGTGAATGTTAATGTGGTGACGCACTTGGTTGCTGGCCGTATGCTTTTCCTTGTGCAGAAAAAGGGAATGTCTTTTAAGGATGCCAAGAAACAGGCCGAAATGGAACTGTTCTCGTCCTTTGGCTTTGTGAAGGGCGATGAATCGCCTGAAGATATGGACATTTTCGTTGGCGAGAGTGGGGCGGCTTTGCTTGCTATCAGTATTTTGCTACGATCCGAAGACGACAGAACTGCAGACTTTATGGAATGGCTGTCTGCGATGTCGTATTCTTTTGCAAATAGCGGAGTTTGGGAAGACGACGAAAAAACATATATCGCAGAACGATTTATGAATGCGGAGATGCTTCAACGAAGTAATAAACCTCTTGAATATTATGATGTGGATGTAAAGAAAATTAGAGAATATTTGGAAACTTGGGACGATTCTATTCCTCCGTTTGAAAAGTATACAAATCGCTATTGGGCTCACATGATTGGCTTGGGCCTATGCGCAGAAAATAATGTATATGAAATCCAGAGAAGTGGAAAAAGTGATGATTCTGAATCGGATGGTGACGAATATGTTTGTAATCCGGATCAGCATTGGAGTTTAATGGCTAATAGAGATGTGCCTGGTGCTTTTTATGTAGATACCTCAGGTAATAGGGCCTATTATGATGAAGTCGATAGCAATTACTGGTTTGCTGAAAATATGAAACATGAATATCAAAACTGTGAAGAAGGCTCTTTTGCTCGTGGGTGCCTGCTCTATTCCGGTTGGGCGAATGATGAATCATGTCCTAGTGGATTCCATTTGCCGTCAAGGGATGAATTCCGGCATTTGATTGATGCCTATGGTGGTTCGAAGAATGCCGCTGCCGCATTGCGTTCGCCGAAGGGTTTTGGCGCTACATTCTTTAAATACAGCAATGATGATGGGGAACCCTTGGCCAAGTTCTGTAGTTCAGATCGCGAGAAAAAGAAGAGCGGACGGACCTACTATTATTTCATGCGCGTTGATTCGAAAGAGGCTGTGATTGATAGTACAACATTCGATTTGTGCTCCGTTCGCTGCTTGAAGGATCGTTAGATCTTTAATTAGGGCCTATTGAAACTTTGTAAAAAAGGAAAGTTGGAAATGAAAAAGAAAGTATTTGTGTTGGCTGCCGTTTTTTTCGGGCTTTTTATAGGATGTACTGGAGGAAATCCTACAGAACCGCTGAATGGGAGCGATAGTTCCGTTCTCGTTGATGGACGCGATGGCAATGTTTATCGTACGGTGAACATGGCGGGTTTAAAATGGATGGCCGAAAACCTCAGGTACTATAACATGGATAAGGTTCTTGGTTGTAGCCTTGATCCAAGTAGTGAAGAAAGTCGTATTCCGAAGTGCTACCTTGGAGATTGCCAGTCCTATGGCTATTTCTATGATAATTTGAAAAATGTGTGTCCCGAAGGATGGCGGCTTCCGACGCGAGATGATTATGCCCGTCTTCTTGCGGAAACATCGGTGGGTGGATACCAGGAACTATTTGCGTCAACAGGATGGAATGCTCCGGTTTCTCTTGATGGGGATACGATTTTGTTTGCGACTTCGTCCGTAATGGACTTGTTTGTTAACGGAGAAGAAAAAGCACTTTTATTCGGCTTGTCAAGAAATGGTAATGTGCTAAATGCAGAAATGGAGTTCGGGTCTGATAATGTGGATGATGCGTTTGTTCGCTGTGTCGAAGGCACTTCTATCATCCGAAAAGGCTTGCCGCCAAGCGAAGCTATTGCAGGTACATTCACGGATACGCGAAATGGAGTTACCTATAAGACGGTAACCTTGAAAGACCAAGTATGGATGGCCCAAAATTTGGATTACGATGCTGGTGAGGATGAATCTTTTTGTAGAAATGGGCCGAGAGTAATTGGTTTTGGTGGATATTATAATACGGAATATGATACTTGCGCAATAGGTTACGATTATTCGTGGTCTATGGCCCAGCAGGTATGCCCCGAAGGTTGGCGAGTTCCGAGTGTCGCTGATGTTGAAAAGTTGATAAACACGGTGGGTGGCGCCATTGGGGCGGCTCCGCTACTGACTACTGGCTTTCCGAATAGCGACGATTATTACAATGTCTATGATTTTTCTGCTATTGCTACGGATTATAATGTGTCAAAGTATTGGTCTCTGTCGCTTGCCGCTCACTTTTGGACATCGGATTCTCTCGATTCGGAAAAGGCTTATCGCTGGACTTTGGATTGGTACGATGCATCGATTGAACCTGTCTATTCGAACGAATATCAAGAAGTTGTTGAATATGCGCAATCGGAACCTGAAATTGAAACGAAACAGAATTATTATCCGGTCCGTTGTATGAAGAATCTTTAATCTGTTTAGGATGCATAAATTTGTTTGCTGTTTTTAGGAGGAAAATGGGTCTGCCAGATTTGGCAGGCCTTTTCATGTTCTCAGAACATGCGGTCATATTCTAAAATATTAGAATTTTTAAAATTTTAGCAAAAAGTGGTAAAATTTGACGAAAAACGCCAATTTTATGTTCTGAATGTACTGGAAAAGTTATATTTGTACTCATGAAGGAAATCGTTGAATATACGGATTATCGCAAGTACATCCAGGACTACTATGACGAGCGCAAACGCACTTCGGCATTCTCTTGGCATATGTTTGCGCAGAAGGCGGGTTTTGCGTCGGATGTCTATCTGAAGTATGTTTGCGAGGGAAAGAAAAATCTGAGTGTCGGTTCTGCGGGTTCTGTTGCAAGTGCCATGGGCCTTGTCGGATTTGAACAGACTTACTTTGTCTTGATGGTCTCGTATGCGCATGCGAAAGATGACAAGACGAAGCGCGCTGCATTTGAAGAACGATGTGCGCTTGCGAATGCGCACAAGATGCGTGTTCTTGGGGATGAAGAGTTCAATTATTTCAAATCGTGGAAAAATTCCGTGATTCGAGAATTGGCTCCGCACATGCCCGGCGCAAAGCCTCTCGAAATGGCGCGAGCTTGCAAACAAAAGATTTCTGCAGCGGAAGTTTCCGAGACGCTTGATTTTTTGGTAAAGGCAAAACTTTTAAAGAAAGACAAAAACGGAAATTACCAGCAAACGGATAAGGCCATCAGGATGGCGCCTGTGGAGGCGGTTCCCTTGGCGGCTCGTGATTTACAGCGCCAGATGGGAGAGTTTGCGATACAGTCGCTTGATTTGCCTCTTTCTGAACGCATGATTTCGGGCTATACGCTTGGCCTTACGCGTCGCGCGTACGAACGCATCAAAAAAGAGACGGAAGATTATTACCGCCGCGTGGTGGCGATTGCGACTGATGAAGATGAAACGGAACAGGTTTACCGCTTGAACGTGCAGTTGTTCCCGCTGAGCGAACGATTGAATAAAAATGAAACGGATTTAAATAAGGAAGAGAAAAATGAGAAATAACTTGTATAAATTATTTGGCAATGTCTTTCCGGCCATTGCTGTGGTATCCTTGATTCTTGCGGCGTGTTCTTCTGAAAAGGTCGCGGGCGGTGCTTCGGGTGATGCGGGCGTTGTAGCCATCAAGGACCTAGATGTGGCCGGCTTGGCGCAAAAGGGGCCGTTTGTGAAGGGGTCTGAGGTGACGGTGCAAGGCCTTGACTGCAAGACCATGGAATTCACGGAGGAGAAATTCACGGGAAAAGTCAAGAGCAACAAGGGTGACTTTGGCGTTGACGATGTGAACCTCTCGGCGTCTTGCGCTTTATTCGAGGTCTCCGGCTATTACCTCAATGAATTTACTGGTGAGAAGTCTTCGAATAAGTTGACGCTTCATGCAATCTCGGATTTGAGCGACAGAAAGTCTGTGAACATCAACGTGCTCACGGAATTGGAATACGAGCGTGTGATGAACCTGGTCTCTAAAGAGAAAATGTCCTTTGCCGATGCGAAAATGCAGGCCGAAAAAGAAGTCCTTGCATCGTTGGGCATAATGGACCTTTTTGAGTCGTTTGAAGGCATGAGCATTTATGAAAAGGGCGATGGAAACTCGACTCTCCTTGCAACGAGTGTGTTGTTGCAATCGGATTTGAGTGCCGAAGAATTGACAGATCGTATAGATGCTATTGCTTCGTCTATCACGAAGACTGGTGAATGGAACGACGAAAAAACAAAAACGAAAATGGCGGATTGGGCAAGCGCTGCTAAGGACGATGGTAAATTTGAAACAGTCCGCGACAATCTAGAGAAGTGGAGCGGGTCCGATGAAATTCCTGCGTTTGAAGAGGTTGTTGAAGATTTTGGGACCGCTCAGAAAATCCCCGAAGGATGGAGCTGGGATGTGCCTAAGGAAGCACGCCTGAATCCGAAAATCAAATACGATTCGATGATTGACCCGCGCGACAAGAAGGTTTACAAGGTTGTGAAAATTGACGTGCCAGACACGAATTATTCGCAGGTGTGGATGGCAGAAAACTTGAACTATGCCGATAGCGTCAAGACTCCGAGCTTGAAGGGCCGCAACTGGTGCTACAACAATGATGAAAAGAATTGCAATGTGGGTGGCCGCTATTACACCTGGGCAGCAGCAATCGATTCTGTCGCTTTGGCGAACGATCCGAAGGAACCGTTGGATTGCGGTTATGGCAAGACGTGCGGACTCAATCATAGTGTTCAGGGAATTTGCCCGGATGGTTGGCATTTGCCGACACTCCGTGAATGGAGTTTGTTGTGTGAGGCTATAGGGGATTACAGTACGTGTGGAAAGCCTCTCAAGGCTTTGAGCGGGTGGGACTATGCCGGAACGCCTAACAATAACGGTACTGATAAATATGGCTTTGCATCACTTCCGACCGGAAGAAGGCTTTCTGCAACTAGTTGGGAAAAGGTGGGTTCGGATGTTTATTACTGGAGCGCCACCGAATACAGTGTCGATGATGGTCGATATTTCAATATAAACAACATTTATACTCAAACTTATACGTATCAGAATAGCAAGTCTTATGGACAAAGTGTCCGTTGCGTCAAAGGGGATCCTTCGACTGCGCCGGTAAGGCCTTCTTCAAGTTCTAGTGATACCGAAGGATGGAGCTGGGATGTGCCCAAGGAAGCTCGCCTGAATCCGAAAATCAAATATGACTCGATGGTCGACCCGCGTGACAAGCAAGTGTATAAGGTTGTGAAAATTGACGTGCCAGACACGAATTATTCGCAGGTGTGGATGGCAGAAAACTTGAACTATGCCGATAGCGTCAAGACTCCGAGCTTGAAGGGCCGCAACTGGTGCTACAACAATGATGAAAAGAATTGCAATGTGGGTGGCCGCTATTACACCTGGGCAGCAGCAATCGATTCTGTCGCTTTGGCGAACGATCCGAAGGAACCGTTGGATTGCGGTTATGGCAAGACGTGCGGACTCAATCATAGTGTTCAGGGAATTTGCCCGGATGGTTGGCATTTGCCGACACTCCGTGAATGGAGTTTGTTGTGTGAGGCTATAGGGGATTACAGTACGTGTGGAAAGCCTCTCAAGGCTTTGAGCGGGTGGGACTATGCCGGAACGCCTAACAATAACGGTACTGATAAATATGGCTTTGCATCACTTCCGACCGGAAGAAGGCTTTCTGCAACTAGTTGGGAAAAGGTGGGTTCGGATGTTTATTACTGGAGCGCCACCGAATACAGTGTCGATGATGGTCGATATTTCAATATAAACAACATTTATACTCAAACTTATACGTATCAGAATAGCAAGTCTTATGGACAAAGTGTCCGTTGTGTCAAGGGGGATCCTTCGACAGCTCCGGTAAGACCTTCTAACTAAATAACGTCTACACCAATTCTTATGCGTACTAGAATTACAAGTACTATGGACAAAGTGTCCGTTGCGTGAAAGACGTTGAAAAAAAACTTTTAAATAAGGAGGGAAGCCCCCGCGGACAAAGTACCGCGGGGTTTTCTTGTATTCCTGGAATACGTGTTTTGTGTTCCGAAATGCTAAAATTTGCGTAAATTTTGAGAAAATGGTAAAATTTGACTAAAAACGCCATTTTTGTATTCCGAAATGTACGGAAATGTCTATATTTGTACACATGAAGGAGATCGTAGAATACACAGATTACCGCAAGTTCATCCAGGATTACTACGATGAACGCAAGCGCAGCTCGGCTTTTACGTGGCGCGAGTTTGCCCGTGATGCGGGATTTTCGTCGGCTGTGTATTTGAAGTACGTTTGCGAGGGCAAAAAGAATCTGAGTGTAGGGTCGGCGGGATCCGTTGCTGCGGCGATGGGGCTTGCCGGGTTCGAACAGACGTACTTTGTTCTGATGGTTTCGTATGCGCATGCGAAAGATGACAAAGCGAGACGTGCCGCGTTCGAAGAACGCTGTGCGCTTGCGCATGCCCACAAGGTGCGTGTGCTCGGGAACGAGGAATTCGATTATTTCAAGTCGTGGAAGAATCCGGTATTGCGCGAGATTGCTCCGCACATGCCTGGTGCAAAGCCTCTTGAAATGGCTCGTAAGTGCAAGCCGCAGATTTCTGCGGCGGAGGTCTCCGAGACGCTTGACTTTTTGGTACGCGCAAAGCTCTTGAAGAAGGACAAGAGCGGAAACTACGAACAGACGGACAAGTCGTTATCGATGGGGTCGGTCGATGCAGTGCCTGTGGCGGCCCGCGATATGCAACGTCAGATGGGGGAATTTGCGGTGAAGGCTTTGGACTTGCCGCTTTCGGAACGTGACATGTCGGGGCTTACCATGGGGCTCACGCACCGTGCATACGAAAAAATCAGGAAGGAAATCGCGGATTTTCGCCGTCGCATTGTGGCGATTGCGAGTGAGGACGACGAGACGGAACAGGTGTACCGCCTGAATTTGCAGTTGTTCCCACTGAGCGAACGCCTCGACGATTGCGGTGAGCGTGATGAACATACGGAAAAGGTTTTGAATCCAAATAAAGTGCTAGGAATGAGGAGAAAGTGAAATGAAAAAGAGTGTGTTAGGAATGATTAAGGATGCGTTTGTGCAGCCGCTTGCGTTTGTCGCGTCGTGTGCTTTTGTCGTGGCCTGTACGTCGTCCAATGGCGATGGCTTTGCGGGCGGTACTACGGAAGATGCGGGGATCATCGCTGACTTGAATGTGGCTGGCGTGGCGCAGAAGGGCCCGTTTGTCAAGGGTTCTGATGTGACTGTGCAGGGTATCGACTGCAAGACGATGAAACTGACTGGCGAAAAGTTCGAAGGCAAGATTAATAACGACAAAGGTGAATTTGTTGTTGATAGTGTTGCTTTGTCTTCTGAATGTGCCGTGCTCGAAGTTTCGGGCTATTACATGAACGAACTTACCGGAAAGAAGTCTGCCAAGAAGTTGACTCTCCGTGCGCTGACGAACCTCAAGGACCGCAAGAATGTAAACATCAATGTGCTCACGGAATTGGAATACGAACGAGTGATGAACTTGGTGGCCGGACTGAAGAAGTCTTTTGCCGAGGCAAAGAAACAGGCTGAAAAGGAAGTGTTGGCGTCGTTTAACATCAAGGGCGACTTTGATGAAGCGGAAGACTTGAATGCTTTTGAGAAAGGTGATGGTAATGCGGCCCTCCTGGCGGTGAGCGTGCTGACTCTGGCGACTGCTGGCGAGGCCGAAGTTTCGGAACGCTTGGAAGAATACTCCACCGCGATTGCGGATAACGGTTCGCTTGATGAAGACACGAAGACGGGAATGACGAATTGGGCGTCGGCTGCTGCGGCAAGCGGCTCGCTCGATACAATTCGCGAAAACATCGAAAGCTGGGGCTACGCTGATTCTGTGCCTGCATTTGAAACGTATGTGAAAGAATTTGCCGAGGGTGTCATCCCGAGCAGCAGTTCCAAGGCAGTCATCCCGGACTCCGTTGCTCTGAGCAGCGACGATCATGAAAAGTCTAGCAGCAGTAAAGGTGATTCCGGCACTAAGGCCGGAATGACAAGTAGCAGCTCGGTCACTTCGGCAGGCTCAGTGACCTCGTCATCCTCGACCACGATCGAGGATCCAAGAGCATCCTACTTAAATCCAAATATTAATTATGGTGAAATGACCGATCCCCGTGATGGACAAGTGTACAAGACCGTAAAAATCGGCGACCAAGTTTGGATGGCGCAGAATTTGAACTACGACGATAGCGTAAAAACGCCGAGCTTGAAAGAAAATTCTTGGTGCTACAACGATTCCTCGGAATACTGCGAAAAGTATGGTCGGCTTTACAGTTGGGCTGCTGCAAAGGATGTTTGCCCTACTGGATGGCATTTACCGTCGGAAGATGAATTAGATGATTTGATTGATTCTGTAGCCCGTTCGGCTTCGGTGGGAAAATCTCTTCAGACAAAACTTTGGGATTCCGGTACGGATGCTTATGGCTTTTCTGCAATTCCGGCTGGCCGCAGGGATGATAGTGGCTGGTATACGGGGGAATCGGCTGCGTTTTGGAGCTCTACGGCGGAAAGTAAAGGTTATGCGTTCTATATGTTTATTTTTGCAAGTGGAGATGCTCGTTTGGGTGTTCTTTCTGAAAAATATGGGGCGTCTGTCCGCTGCATCCAGGGAGAAGTGATTGCGGATTCGTCATCCTCTGGCAAAGACAGTCTTAATTTTGATTGGAGCATTCCCAAAGAAAATTATTTGAATCCGAATATCCATTATGATTCTCTTGTTGATGATCGTGACGGACAAGTTTATAAAACTGTTGGAATCGGAAGCCAAGTTTGGATGGCCCAAAACTTGAATTATGCCGATAGCGTACAAACTCCGAGTTTGAAGGGCTTGATTTGGTGCTATGGGAATGACAGTGCCAAATGCGAAGCTGTTGGTCATCTTTATTCATGGTCGGCGGCGATTGATTCTGTTGCTTTGGCGAATGATCCTGCTAATCCGCTGATTTGTGGCAGGGGCAAGTTGTGTGAAATGCCGACTAGAGTGCAGGGCGTTTGTCCGAACGGTTGGCATTTGCCTGATACGACGGAATGGGAAAATTTGTTTGCTGCTGTGGGTGGACGTTCTACAGCGAGCGATGTTCTTAGGTCTAGCGATGGTTGGTATTATAACAAGAATGGAACAAATGCTTATGGATTTACCGCGCTTCCTGCGGGCTATGGAGGTGACGGTTGCTCATTTGGTGGCGATACTAGTAATGGTTTCTTTTGGACTGCGACTCAAACCGGTGAAGACGATGCCTATTATGTGCTATTGAGCGTTTATAATGAGGGGCCTCGCGTGACTTCGGAGGGTAAGAATTTTGGTCTTTCTGTTCGCTGCGTAAAAGATTAGTGTTTGAAAAAAAGGAGAAGGAAAGTGAAGAAATTCATAAGTAAATCAATTACTTTGTTGATGGCAATTGCTTCGGTGGGGATGCTCTCGGCTTGCCTGGATGATAAAGTTGCAGGCGGCGTCACGGAAGATGCTGGGCTTGCCATTAAGGACTTGGATGTGGCGGGTTTGGCGCAAAAGGGCCCGTTTGTCAAGGGCTCTGTAGTGACGGTGCAGGGTGTCAATTGCAAGACGATGAAGTTCACGGAAGAAGAATTCACGGGGAAGGTCAAGAGCAACAAGGGCGACTTTGGCGTTGACGATGTGAATCTCTCTGCGACTTGCGCGTTGTTTGCGGTATCCGGCTATTACATGAATGAATTTACCGGTGAGAAATCTTCGGATAAGTTGACGCTCCATGCGATTACGGATTTGAAGGACCGCAAGCATGTGAACATCAACGTGCTTACGGAATTGGAATACGAACGCGTGATGAAGCTTGTCTCCAAAGAGAAAATGTCCTTTGACGATGCTAAGATGCAGGCCGAAAAGGAAATCCTCACGGCGTTGGGCTTGGTGGATCGCTTTGAATCGTTCGAAGGCTTGAGCATTTATGAAAAGGGCGACGGGAATGCAGCCCTCCTTGCGACGAGTGTAATGCTGCAATCGGATTTGGATGCTGAAAAGCTCACGGACCGTTTGGATGGCTTTGCTTCGTCCATCACGGAAAGTGGCGAATGGGACGATGAAAAGACGAAAAAGAAAATGACGGATTGGGCGGATTCTGCAAAGTCCAGGGGCAAATACGAAACGATTCGCGACAATCTTGAAAAATGGAGCGACTCCGATGAAATCCCCGACTTTGAAAAGGTCGTCGATGAGATAAATAAGGATGCCAAGGAAACTACTCAGAAAATCCCTGAAGAGTGGAGCTGGGATGTGCCGCAGTCCGCTCGCCTGAATCCGAACATCAAATACGACTCGATGGTTGACCCGCGCGACAAGCAAGTGTACAAGGTCGTGAAAATTGATGTGCCCGATACAAATTATTCGCAGGTGTGGATGGCAGAAAACTTGAACTATGCCGATAGCGTCAAGACTCCAAGCTTGAAGGGCCGCAACTGGTGCTACAATGATGATGAAAAGAATTGCAATGTGAGTGGCCGTTATTATAGCTGGGCTGCAGCGATTGACTCGGTTGCTTTGGCGAATGATTCCAAGGAGCCGTTGGATTGCGGTTATGGCAAAAAGTGCGGACTTGATCGCGCTGTGCAGGGGATTTGCCCTGAAGGCTGGCATTTGCCGACACTCCGTGAATGGAGCTTGCTGTGTGAGGCTATAGGGGATTACCGTACATGTGGAGAACCGCTCAAGGCTTTGACTGGGTGGAACTATGCCGGAACGCCTAATAATAACGGTACGGATCTTTACGGCTTCGCCGCTCTCCCAACCGGAAGAAGAATTTCTGCAACGAGTTGGGAAAAGGTGGGCTCGGATGTCTATTACTGGAGTTCCACCGAACAGGATGATGATAGAGGTCGATATTTTAATATAAACAACATTTATACTCAAACTTATACCTATCAGAATTCCAAATATTATGGACAAAGTGTCCGTTGCGTGAAGGACTAATTTTTCGTTCTCATCATCCCGAGGCCTCGCTATTCACGGCGGGGTCTTTTTTTTGTATTCCAGGGATACAACTTGTGTTCTAAAATTTTGCAAAATCGTTTAAAAATGACTAAAAACGTAAAAATTAAGCGAAAAACGGCAATTTTTGTATTCCAGTATTATTGAAAAACTATATTTGTAATCATGAAGGCGATTGTTGAATATACAGATTATCGCAAGTTCATCCAGGATTACTACGATGAACGCAAGCGCGACTCCGCTTTTACTTGGCGTGAGTTTGCTCAGAATGCCGGTTTCGCATCGGCAATTTTTTTGAAGTATGTTGCTGAAGGGAAAAAGAATCTGAGCGTTAGTGCCGCAAGTTCTGTTGCGAACGCCATGGGCCTTGCCGGGTTTGAAAAGACGTATTTTGTTTTGATGGTGACGTACGCCCATGCCAAAGGGGACGAGGCCAAAATGGCGGCGTTCGAAAAACGCTGTGCGTTGGCTAGAGCGCATAAGATCCGTGTTCTCGGTGGCGAAGAATTCGATTACTACAAGTCTTGGAAAAATCCGTTGCTCCGTGAACTTGCCCCGAATATGCCTGGCGCAAGACCTGCCGAAATGGCCCGTGCGTGCAAACCGAAAATTTCTACAGCGGAAGCTGTTGAAACGCTTGAGTTTTTGGAAGATGCGAATCTCCTGAAAAAAGACCGTAATGGAAATTACGTACAGACGGATAAGTCCATATCGATGGGCTCCGTGGATGCGGTGCCGATTGCCGCGAAAGATTTACAGCGCCAGATGGGGGAGCTTGCCGTAAAGGCTTTGGACTTGCCGCTTGCGGAACGCTCCATGTCGGGAGTTGTCGTGGGGCTGACGCAGGATTCTTATGAACGGATTAAGAAGGAACTTTTGGAATGCCGTCGCCGTGTTATTGCGATTGCTACGGAAAGTGGCGAAACGCAGCGCGTGTACCGTTTGAATTTGCAGCTGTTCCCGATAAGCGAAGATCTGGAAGTTGCAAACAAGGCTTTAAAAAATAAGGAAGAGAGAAATGAAAAGAAACGGGTTTAGAATGTTTAGGGAAGTTTTTACTTTTGCGTTGGCATTTGCTTTTTTGTCGATGTTTTCGGCATGCTCCGACGACAAAGTCGCGGGTGGTTCTTCGGACGATGCGGGCGTTTACGCCGTCAAGGATTTGGACGTGGCGGGTGTCTCGCAGAAGGGACCGTTCGTCAAGGGTTCTGCGGTGACGGTGCAGGGCATTGATTGCCAAACGATGGAGCTGACTGGCGAAA